>CAZDUU010000185.1:0-5252 GCA_964508675.1 uncultured Bacteroidales bacterium
CATGTCGATGTTTGCAAAATATTTAAACTAAAAGATATTCTCAATTTACAGGTTACTATGAATGAAAGTCCAAGAGTTGCAATTACAGCTGATAAAAGCACCGAATATGCACAGTTCTTCTCACATGTCACTAATGACTTAATCCAGATGACATTTTGATTTTCACTCGATGACTTCGGAAGTTTCTAACCCCAATATTTTGATATTTAAATTTTTTGCAAACTTCGTCATATACTTTTTGAATAAGTTCATATTGATGACGTAATTCGCTATTGATACAGGTTACAGGGATCATAATTTCGGGGAAGGGTTTCTTCTTTTCTTTGAGAAGTTCTGCAGCTGCTTCGAAAATAGCTCTAACCTGCATTTCAGTAATTTCTGGATAGGTTATACCTAAACGAACACCGCGGTGTCCCATCATGGGGTTGTTTTCATGGAGAGCATCAGCACGTTTATTGAATTCGTCAGCTGAAATTTTCAGGCTCTTTGCTAATTTTTCACGTTCTTCTTTAATATGAGGTACAAATTCATGCAGAGGAGGATCAAGTGTACGGAAAGTTACGGGAAGTCCGTCCATTGCTTCCAGAGTTTCTTTTATATCCTTTTTTACAAACGGGAATAATTCGTCTAATGCTGCACGACGTTCTTTTTCAGTATTTGAAACAATCATCTTACGGAGTAAGAATAATGGTTTTTCGCTATTAACACCATAGAACATATGTTCTGTACGGAAAAGTCCAATACCTTCAGCTCCAAATGCGCGTGCTTTAGCTGCATCTTCAGGAGTATCAGCATTGGTTCTGATTTTTAATTTACGAACAGCGTCGCATATTTTCATAAATTTAACGAAATCTTTATTTTCTTCAGCTGCTTTAATCATAGGTAATTCACCAAAGTAAGCAAGACCTTTTGATCCGTTAAGTGTAATCCAGTCACCTTCTTTTAAGGTTGAACCGTCTGTACAAGTAACTTTTTTCTTGTCAACTTCAATTTTAATATTTCCGGCACCAACAATGCAGCATTTACCCCAGCCACGGGCAACTAAAGCAGCATGACTTGTCATGCCACCTCTACCTGTGAGGATTGCCTGAGCAGCACGCATACCATCAATATCTTCAGGATTTGTTTCTTCGCGAACTAAAATGACTTTTTTACCTTTCTTAGCCCATTCTACAGCATCATGGGATGTGAATACAACCTGACCTGTTGCGCCGCCAGGGCCTGCAGGTAAACCATTTCCGATTTTTTTTGCTGTTTTTTCAGCTTTGGGATCAATAATGGGGTGTAAAAGTTCATCTAATTGAGACGGGGATACGCGTAATACAGCATCTTCATTTTTGATAAGCTTTTCACTGAGCATATCTAAAGCTATTTTAACTGCTGCTGGTCCATTACGCTTTCCAACACGGCATTGCAACATATATAGAGAGCCTTCCTGAATGGTAAATTCAATATCGAGCATATCTTTATAATGCTTTTCGAGTTTATGCTGAATACCATGTAATTCTTTATAAACTTTTGGCATAGCTTTTTCGAGTGAAGTAAGCTTTTTATTATGTTCGGTTTTTCCTGCTTCGTTAATTGGATTTGGAGTGCGGATACCTGCAACAACATCTTCACCTTGTGCATTAATTAACCATTCACCGTAGAATAGATTTTCGCCGGTAGCAGGGTTACGGGTAAATGCAACACCGGTAGCAGATGTTTCGCCCATGTTACCAAATACCATTGATTGTACGTTTACAGCAGTTCCCCACCAATCTGGAATTCCTTCAATTTTACGGTAAGAAATAGCACGTTTACCGTTCCAACTCTGGAATACAGCTGCTATTGCACCCCATAACTGATCTTTTGCGTCTTCGGGGAAAGGTTTTCCTAAAACTTCTTTTACTTTCTTTTTGTAAATTACGATGAGTTCTTTCAAATCTTCTGCACTGAGTTCGGTTTCATGTTTAGCACCTCTTTTTTGCATCATCTTTTCCATTTCTTTTTCGAGTTGCTGACGAACACCTTTACCTTCGGCTGGTTCAATACCTGCAGCTTTTTCCATTACAACGTCTGCATACATTTGAATCAAACGACGTTGCGAGTCGTAAACGAAACGTGGATTTTTTGTTTTTTTAATAAGACCTTCACGGGTTGTGTCATTTAAACCTACATTTAGTACTGTGTCCATCATACCCGGCATAGAAGCGCGTGCTCCTGAACGAACAGATACCAATAAAGGATTGTTTTTATCTCCGAATTTCATACCCATATTTTTTTCAACTTGGGCAAGAGCAGATTCTACTTGCTTTTGGAGTTCTTTTGGGTACGATTTTTTGTTTTCGTAATAGTAAGTACATACTTCAGTTGTAATAGTAAAACCTGATGGAACCGGAAGCCCGATTAAATCCATTTCTGCCAGGTTAGCACCTTTACCACCCAGTAAATTTTTCATGTCGGCTTTGCCCTCGGCTTTGCCTTTTCCAAAGAAATAAACATATTTCTTTTCTTTTGCTGAAACTTTTTTTGTTGCCATGTATTTTAAAATTTTGGAATAAAACTTTTTTTGCGAAATTAACTATTATTTGATTCTGAAGTTCAAATTTGAATAAAAAAAATGAAATTTTTTACTTACCAAAATTTATGGCACGTAAACTAAAAATAAGTACTTTTGTATTCATTAAATCAATAAAGTAGATAATGCTTACTAAAAAAGCTCAATATGCCTTATACGCCCTAAGGCATCTGGCAATGAAAAGAGACAAGGGCCCTGTTTTAATAAAGGACATTGTTGAAGTTGAATTTTTGCCAAAAAAATTCCTGGAAGCTATTTTAATTGATTTAAAAAATGCCGGAATAGTCAATAGTAAAAAAGGTAAAAACGGTGGCTATTATTTGATTAAAGAGCCAAAAGAAATAAATTTTGCCGATATTATCAGGTTGTTCGACGGAGCAATTGCATTATTACCCTGTGCAACTTATAAATATTACGAGAAATGCCAGAAATGCGAAAATGATGATGATTGTGGTTTAAGAAATGTTGTAAAAGAAATCAGGGATAAAACAGTTGCTGTATTAAAAGATTTGACTCTTCAGGATGCAATTGACAGAGATAAGACAGGTCGTTACTCAAATATATGATCAAGAGAACTTTTTCTATAATATTATTTTGTTTTTGTTTTTTCTTTTTCTCAAATGCTCAAAAAGTAGGTCTGGTTCTTAGTGGTGGTGGTGCTAAAGGTCTTGCTCACATTGGAGTCATTAAAGCGTTAGAAGAAAACGGTATTCCGATAGATTATATTACCGGAACTTCGATGGGTGCTATTGTGGGTTCATTGTATGCTGCAGGATATTCACCCGATGAGATGGAAAAGATAGTGACTAATACGGAGTTTCTGAATTGGGCATGGGGTAAGATTCCTGACGATTATATTTTTTATTTTAAAAAAAAAGAAAATGACGCTTCATGGCTAGACCTGAAATTTAAATACGATTCTATAATCTCTCCTTCATTACCAACGAATGTCGTTCCACCCCATGCAATGGATTTGGCCTTTATGCAACTGATGTCACAGGCAGCAGCAAAAGCAGATTATAACTTTGATAGTCTTTTTGTCCCTTTTAGGTGTATTGCAAGCGATATATATGCCAATGAACCTGTTATTTTTTCCTCGGGCGATCTGGGTTCATCTGTAAGGGCTTCCATGACTTTCCCTTTTTATTTTAAACCCATTACAATAAACGGTCGTTTGCTGTTTGATGGAGGAATTTATAATAATTTCCCGATAGATGTGATGCAGCATGATTTTAAGCCGGATTATGTTATTGGATGCAGTGTTGCCTCAAATTCACTGCCGCCTTCAGAAGATAATGTTTTGCTCCAGATTGAAAATATGATTGTTTCCAACAGCAATTACACGGTTCCGGACTCAAACGGCATTTTGATAGAACCGGATGTGAAAATGTATAAAATCATGGATTTTAATCTGGCTCCTGAGCTGATAAAAATTGGATATGGTGCTGCTATGGCCAAAATGACCTATATTAAAAAGATAATTCCAATCAGAACAGATTCATTTCAAATTGAACAAAAGAGGAAAGAATTTAAGTCCCAATTTATTCCTTTAAATTTTAAAAATATATATGTTTCAGGGCTTACCTATAAGCAAAGCACTTATTTGCTCAGAAATTTTTTACGTAGTAATAATGATTCACTCACATTTGGTAAATTTAAGAAGGAATATTATAAGCTAATCGCCGATGATCAGATTGAAAGTATTTTTCCCAGGGCTAAATTCAATGAAAATACCGGTCTTTATAATCTGTTTTTAAATGTTAAAAGAGAAAAACCCTTTAAAGCAAGTATCGGAGGCTTGGTTTCCTCAGATAATCTTAATGAAGGATTTATTTCTGCTGAATATAAATATCTTACCAATATTGCGCTATCATTGTATGGAAATATTTATTTCGGAAAGTTTTACAGCAGTTTATACGGAAGAGCCAGACTAGATAATTTTTCACATCTGCCATTTTATCTTCAATCGTTTATCACCTTTAACAGATTTGATTACTACAGAGGAAGCAGCTTTATTTTTTATCAGGACAACAGGCCCTTATATATTTTAAAAACGGAACGATCATTTGCGGTCGAAGCTGTTATGCCCATCAGAAATCAGGCGCGGTTTAATATTGGAATAGCATTCAATGATTTTGATTACCAATATTATCAAACACAAAGTTTTAATTTAAAAGATACTACTGATAATACAACCTTTTATGGATATGCACCTTATATCTGTTACGAAAGAAATAGCCTTAACAACAGGAATTACTCAACCCAGGGCCATCAGTTAAAGATGGAATTCAGATATTATAATGGAATAGAAGACTATACCCCGGGTACAACATCATTAATAAAGATAAAACAACATTCAACGCTTCAATGGTTTTATTTTAAATTTGAAAATCAGGATTATTTAAAAATGTCAAAGCATTTAACTTTAGGCTTGAATTCAAAGTTTATTTTATCAAATCAGCCTCTTCTTAATAACTACACTTCTACCATGCTTCTGTCGCCCAATTATAGTCCAACTTTGCATTCTTCGTCAATTTACATTGAGGAACTCAGAAATCCTACATTTGTGGCAGGAGGAGTACAGGTTATATATAATCTTTCTCAAAGTATTCACTGGAGAATAGAGTCACATCATTTTTTAGCCGGTAATCCTATTGTTAAAACTGAAAGTGGTTTTTATGAAAAAACAAAC
>CAZDUU010000186.1:0-5250 GCA_964508675.1 uncultured Bacteroidales bacterium
AAAGATTGGCAAATATTGACGAAAGTCTGGAAGCTTTCCCTTATGTTAATGGAACATTATTTTAACAAAATTTACCTTTTGCTTCTTTCAATTCAGGTATGAGAAAAACCCTGATTGATTGTTGCAAATTGGATTGGAGTAAAATATCACCTGCTATTTTCGGTTCTTTATTTCAATCGGTAATGGACGAAAAAGCAAGACGTAATCTCGGAGCACATTACACAAGCGAAAAAAATATATTAAAACTTATCAAGCCATTATTTCTGGATGACCTTTGGAAAGAATATGAAAATAAAAAAGGAAATTCTAAGGAATTAATAAAACTACAACATAAAATAGCTGATTTAAGGTTTCTTGATCCTGCTTGCGGATGTGGAAATTTTCTCATAATCGCTTATCGTGAGTTGCGTTTGCTTGAAATGGAAATTGTTAAAAGTATTATAGGAGATCAGCAAATAACAGAAATAGGGAATTATTTTTTAGTTGACGTTGATAAGTTTTATGGAATTGAATACGAAGAATTTCCTGCCTTAATTGCACAGGTTGCAATGTGGTTAATAGATCACCAGATGAATATGCAGGCAAGTGCTTTGTTTGGAGATTATTTTGTTCGTTTACCATTGAAGAAATCGGCAACCATTATACATGGAAATGCTCTTAAAATAGATTGGAACAGCCTTATTCAAAATCATGAATTTGAAATAACTGCTAAAAATACTACCATTACGTTAAATGAGCCCGAAAATGAATATACAACAGTTAAAATAAAAACCAATAACCTGACTATATTTGATCAAAGAACCGACACATCAGATAAGATACAAAAAAGTAATACATTCAATTATATTCTTGGGAATCCTCCGTTTATCGGATCTAAAATTATGAATCAATCACAAAGAGATGAAGTAAGCAACGTGTTTGGAAATATTACAGGTTCAGGGGTATTAGATTATGTATCAGCCTGGTATGTAAAAGCAGCTAAGCTTATACAAAATACTACAACCAAATGCGCTTTTGTTTCGACCAACTCAATAACACAAGGCGAGCAGGTAGGCTACTTTGGAATGTGTTAATGAATATGTATGGCATTAAAATCCATTTTGCCCATCGTACTTTTAAATGGAGTAACGAAGCTAAAAGCAATGCTGCTGTATATTGTGTAATAATTGGCTTTGCTAACTATGAAAGCAGTAGCAAAAGCATTTTTGAGTATAATGATATTAAAGGTGAACCTCACGAAATTAAGGTAAAAAATATCAATCCTTATTTGGTAGATGCTAAAGATATTATTATCGGAAAGCGCAGAAATCCTATTTGCGATGTTCCTGAAATTAGTTTTGGTAATATGCCACTAGATGGAGGACACTTGCTTTTAACTGATAATGAGAAAAATGATTTAATTTTAAAAGAGCCAAGAGCTGAGAAGTATATTAAGCCTTTAATTTCCGCTTATGAGTTTATTAATGGTGAAACGCGTTGGTGTTTGTGGCTTATAGATGTAGAACCTTCCGAACTTCGTAATTTGCCTTTAATACTTAATCGAATTGAAAAAGTAAAACAATTTCGTTTAAATAGTGTGGCTCCCTCAACTCAAAAATTTGCATCAATACCAATGTTATTTAGAGATAGAAATCAGCCTAACACATATATATTAATTCCAAGCACAACTTCAGAAAATCGTAAATACATTCCGTTAGGTTTTTTTGGAAAAAATGAAATTGCAAATAATAGTTGTCACATCGTTCAAAATGGAAATCTTTATCATTTTGGCATCTTAATGTCATATATGCATATGGCTTGGGTTAAGTATGTTTGTGGTAGATTAAAAAGCGATTATAGGTATTCTAAGGATATTGTTTATAACAATTATCCATGGCCTGAAAATCCAACAGAAAAACAAATTACACAAATAAAAACAGCAGCACAAAAAGTTTTGGATGTAAGAGCAGAATTTCCTAATAGCAGTCTTGCCGATTTATACGATCCTTTAACCATGCCCCCTGCTTTAGTTAAAGCTCATAACGAATTAGATAAAGCTGTCGATTTGGCTTACCGTTCACAACCTTTTATAAATGAAACAAAGCGTATTGAGTTTTTGTTCGAGCTTTATGAAAAATACACGAAAGGCTTGTTTGATAAGCAGAAAAAGAGAAAATGAAAGAAAACGAAGATGATATTACAAAAATTATAGATGAACTGTATAGTGGCAAAGATGTTTCAAAATATTACGCAAAAAAAAATATCAATTCTTTGTCTATTTCTCCTGAACAAACAGAATTGCTAATTGCCGCTTTTTACAGTGAGAGGGAAAAATTGCATGGTAAATTAGAAACCTTGGTTGATATGAGGAGTTATGGGTTCGAATTTGAAATAACACCTCATGATATATTGATTATGCACAGGGATGCCCATTCCGGGATGAGCGGAAAGAAAAAGCAATATAAGCAAACTATTGAAACACTTAAATTTTTTAATATACCTGAAAACTCCGAAATCGATTATAATAAGTATCTGACCGCATATCTTTATTTATATGATGATAATTGGGTTAATGAAGACGATAAAAAAAATTTTCTTGCAAAAGGATATAAAGAAATTGATATTGAGCTAATAAATTGTGGTGTAAAATGCCAGATAGAAAAGGTAAGAGAATTGCTTGAAAATGGAGCAAATATTTATGCTACAATCGAACCATATTCTGAAAGTGAATTATTGAGTCATTTATCATGTGATAGGGCTTTATTTGGAATTAATTATTTCGCTTATTTGAAAGATAAATCATCGGATATTGAACGAAATGATGAAAATATTGAGTTTATGATTAAATCTTTGATAGGTACTGCAAGTTGCGAAAGAGTTTATAGTTATATAAAAGGCTATGAAAATAAATAAAGTTTAACCCTGAACTTTTAAATATGTCGTTACACTGTCACGACATTCCAAATATTGGACAGATTTGCCACCAAAAGAAAAATTAGAGGAAAAACTACATGAAGCATTAATTGAAGCGAGAGAACGAATAGAAAGAAAAAAGTTGAAAGAATAAGAATTGCCTTTTTTACAAATGGAACTTAAAAAATCTCTTTCAGTTTTTTGCAAATAAATTCAGCGGCGTGGCCATCGCCAAAAACAAGAGCATATTTCAGTACAGAAGCATGCTGAATAAAATAATGAACCGCTTCTTTTACTTTTACCACATCAATGTCAGTCACTCTCCCCGCTCCCTGCTCTACAATTTCAACCCATTCGGTCTCGGTGCGTAAAATAACGCAGGGTTTCTGCATAAAGTAAGCTTCCTTTTGCAATCCGCCCGAATCGGTCATCACGATTTTGCATTCCTGCAACAAAGCAAGAATCTCTAAGTACGAAACCGGCTCTATCAGGTGAATAAGCGAATGTTTATCTAAAATGCTTTTTAATTCGGGCAAATGCGCCGACAATGCTTTCACCGTTCGCGGATGAATGGGAAATACAATATTTATTTTTTGCTCATCGGCAATTTGTATCAACAGACTGGCAATTTGCTTCAGGTTATCCAAATTGTCGGTGTTTTGTTCGCGGTGAATGGTTACCAAAGCAAAATCACCGTTCATATTTTCGAGTACTTTATGCTTGTTTGCCTTGTTTTTGAAATACATGGCATTGTCGTACATAATATCGCCGCTCATAAAAATGCCCGGGTTATCAATATGAAAACCGGGTTGGGCTTCCAGGTTAAAACCCTCGTTCTTCAGATTGCGCATGGCGGTTTGTGTGGGAGTGAATAAAACGGTGGAAACATGGTCGCACGTGATCCTGTTGATTTCTTCCGGCATCTTTTTATTGAACGAACGCAGTCCTGCTTCGATATGTGCAACGGGAAAATGCATTTTTGCTGCTTCGACCGAAACGGCAAGCGTGCTGTTCGTGTCACCATAAACGACAATAACATCAGGCTTTTCGGATTGAATAATCTCCTCGGTCTTTATCATAATTTGTGCAGTCTGGCCGGCATGTGTCCCGCTTCCGACATTCATATTGATATGTGGTTTGGGAATCTCCAGTTCTTCGAAAAATACCAGCGACATATTGTAGTCGTAATGTTGTCCGGTATGCACAATAATATCTTCGATATCTGCCGAAAAATGAGTTCTGACAGCCCTGCTCAATGCTGCTGCTTTGATAATCTGCGGACGGGCGCCTACTATGTTTAATATTTTTATCATTTCTGGATGAATTACGTGCAAAGTTAATCAGAATAATTTATCTGTACATATTTATTAATGCCTGAGTTTGGTATAATTATTTGTCTATTTTTCGACTATGCTCAAAATGACAACCCCAAAGCTTAGGGAACAGATTTTCAATAGTCAGTCTGAGCCTGTCGAAGACTGATGAATGCATTGTCTTTTCATTGAATGTATTTTTAGTTCTGACATTTGGAAGGGATATAATAATCATGTAAGTTTGCAAAAAAGTCCATTATGAAGGTATTGTTCATTTACTGCACTGAATTTGGTTATACACCTACTGTAAAAACACTGGAAAATTTTCCGGATGTTCAGGGATCGAAACTTTTTAATGATATACAGGTGGCATTTATACAAGCCGAAGAAAAAGATATGTTGCCGGAACACGACGTCACCAAAAAGCTTCTGAACAACATCAAATGGATTTGCCGCAAGAATAACTCCAACAAAATAGTACTGCATTCTTTTGCCCATCTTTCGGAAAGCAAAGCCACGCCTGAATTTACTATCGATCTGTTTAACCGTATTGAAGAACGTTTAAAAAATGTGGGTTTTGAAGTCTTCCAGACACCATTTGGCTATTTTCTCGATTTGAATATAAAAGCTCCGGGATTCTCTTTAGCCAGAGTTTTTCAGGATTTGTGATAATTGTTGACAACTTTTTCAGCGAAAAGTGTTAAATTTTTTATTTGAATTAAATTATTTCATAACTTTGTATAAATACAAAATTTACGATTATGAAATATTTACTTTTAATTTCATCGTTTATTTTTATAAACATAGCAAATAGCCAAAATCAGAATAAGTTTGAAAAAACATTTTCTAATAAACCTGATGCTGCAGGGCTAAATTCATTACTTAAAAATAAAGGACAAAAAAGCCAGACCTGGAATTGGGATACGATAATAACTTATGACACTCTTGGTAATTTGCAACGATTAACGCAAACATTTGATACATCGGGAAATGTATTAACCAGAAAAACAGAACAGTGGCAGAATAATGCATGGGACAATTATTA
>CAZDUU010000187.1:0-5243 GCA_964508675.1 uncultured Bacteroidales bacterium
CATACTCAGCGTCCTGCATGGATATGTTCAAGTCCGAGAACGCCTGCCGCACATCGCCGCAGTTAATGGTCACCTTGATAATCTTTGCGCCTCTACACTTGACCTTCACCTCGGTCAAATCAACAGACTCTACATCATTATTGCCTGAATAACTGAAAGTGCCATTCTTAATGGGATCAAGAACGACCAAGGTGTTATTGAACGTAGCATCCGGCACCTGATCCATGCCAAGGATTGCGCTTCCGAATATCTCAATATACCGCTTTTTATCAGCCTCGCTCCATCCGCCAGCGTTGACGCTTAGCACGCAATTCCTCGTATCGAAAACAAGCATATCCTCTCTGGCCGGACGAAAAGACTGGATATCGACTTTACCGTCATTAAATATCAAGTGCGTTTTCATGAAATCGCCGTGGGCGATTAAAATAATATGCTTACCGTTATGAGTCCTGTATCTAATAGCGCAGTTCTCACTCTTGCCGGTATCCTTAAAATGCTGTTCGATGGCCGCCTTTAGCCGAGCGACACGATCCTCAGCGAAATTGCAGTTATTATGATCGAATTTATGGTGGCTTAATTTTTCGGAGTAGACAACGTATAAGTAAAAATCAAAGGCAAGTGAGAACGCTTCTTCACTGTGGAGAAAAACTCGCATAGCGGTTGTCTCGGACGGTTCGTCGTCCTGAACCGCTATGTTATACTGCCGCTTTGCCTGCTCAAGATATCCTCTCGCACGATCAGCGACATCATTAATGCACTGCAATTCTTCTTCAATATAAGACCGCTTGCCGTCATCATCAATGCCATCTAAAAAATCATGTATATTGTCTTTATCAAACACAAACCCTTCGGGAACCGGCACGCCGTTGCGGGTAAAATACTCCTTAAGAAGGTCATTATTTACACCCTTAACGAATTTTTCCAGTTTGAACGATCTGTGTTTGGCCATCTACACCTTCATTTTTTTAGTTTTATTAAAAGCCGTTTTATATTTTTTACGTTTTGGATAAAGTCATCTTTAATATCATGTTCCCAAAAACGAAAAAGCGTCCAGCCTTCGCTTGCATAAAACTTATTAATTTCTTTGTCTCTTTTTTTATTTCTATTAATTTTTGATGTCCAATATGCTTTATTCGAAGCAGGCATTCGGCAGTGATGCTTACAACCATGCCAAAAACAGGAATCAATAAAAACAACCATTCTATATTTCTTTAAAGCAAAATCTGGTTTGCCCGGCAAATCAACAACATTCCGCCTAAATCTAAATCTTTCTCTGCTAAAATGTAAAGAAACAATACGTTCAATTTTAGTGTCTTTAGAACGAATCGCCTGCATGGTTTTACGTCTAATCTGCTGGTTAACGCTATCCGCCATATTAAAAACCTTCTATATATCAAATAATTCCGCAGGATTTATTTTAAACTGCAACATTTTTGCAGTATCTCTACCGCCATCCCCGCCTTTTCTTTGTACAGTGATTTTTCCAATTCTAAAACTGCCTTGACTTGTTATGACGACATCTCCATTGCCAAAATGATTAATGGCAAAATTCATTGGCTTTAAAACCCATCTAGCATCTCTGTCTATTTTTTGCACAACCAACATCCATTCGGCCGCAAGCTTTCCTCTCCCTTTTAATATGTCGTTTACTATCATAGCTTTGTTGTTTTTTAAAAAATCTAAAATGGCTTTTTGATCACTGCCAGAAAACTCATCAGCAAACATTCGTCTAGGATCTCGAGGATTAGTAATGGTTGGAGATTCTTCACCTGTAAATCTCTTAAGCAAAATTGCGATTTGATCCGAAATCCCCCACAATTCCACATAACTTTTTACCCATCTTTTATCTATTTGATTAAACCCCCTTAGATTGCTGACAAGTTTTACCTGAAGATTTTGAACATCCATAATTTTCTTTAACTTTATAGTCACTGTTATCTGAACTTGAACGTCGGTCTTTTCCCGTGTAATTTTATGAGCCTCAACATATTCAATTTCATCAAGATCGTATTTCATAATAATTAACCATTTTTGTGCATCTTCATCGGTTTGCCAATTATTAAATTTGTTAACGACATCATCTTCATTTCTAAAACCGCCTTTAGCAGTTTGAGAACCTAAATCCCTTAAATCATCATATTTCATATCAATAACCCCTTTTTTATGATATCCAAAATTATATATTGCAAAACATCGACAACGACCCCATTGCCAAATTGTTTATACGCTTGAGAATCAGATGAGTGGATCACAAAATCATCCGGCAACCCCATTAATTTGGCACATTCTTTTGGGGCGAGTTTACGCACTTTCCCATTAATGTAATAAAGCCCCGTTTTAGCACCTACGCCGCCACCATAAGCAGACAATGTTATTGCATGCCCACATTCATGATAAATTCTTTCTCCTTGCCCACCCTTATTTACTGTTCCGACTCTTATGGGTTTTAACGGATAATTGCCAAACATATCGATTTGCACATTCGTATGATCTTTAATCTTAATATCATCTCTACGAATAACATACTTATCAGTCTCGGAGTCTGAAAGTAAAAAATCTTTCAGTTTAACCGGAGTATTGGGTGGTTTAGGAAAATCATATTTTTTTACTTTTAAATCATTGCGAAAGCCAAGAATATAAATTCGCTCACGTTTTTGAGGAACCCCAAAATCACTTGCGTTTAAAACTTTATAATAAACATCATATCCGGCTTCACTTAAAGTATTCTCAACCACTTTTAAGGTTTTTCCTTTATCGTGTGTTTCAAAGTTTTTTACATTTTCTAAAAAGAGAAATTCCGGCTTGTGATATTTTGCTATTCGTGCAACATCAAAAAATAAAGTTCCCCGAGTATCTTCAAACCCCTTTTGTTTTCCAGAAATACTAAAAGCCTGACAGGGAAACCCACCGCATAGAATGTTATGGCTTGGGATATCTTTTTCTTGTATTTTTGTAATGTCTCCATGGGGTTTATCCTTGAAATTGCTCTCATAGACCCGCTGAGCGTGGTTATCCCATTCAGACGTATAAACGCATTTTGCTCCAAACGATTCAAGTGCATACCTAAAACCGCCAATTCCAGCGAATAAGTCAATAAAAGTATACTTTGATAATCCCTTTTTAAATTTTGAATCTATATTCATCATTTCCCTGACCTAAATTGGTTGTATTTGGTTGCCCGCCCCTTGCATAATTTAATAGGATATTTCCGCTTATTTTTTAATAGTTTCTTTTCAATTATTTTTGCCAAATCGAGTCCATTCACATTACAGAAATCGATTATATAAATTGCTATGTCTGCTATTTCATCTTCAATATTTTCCAGATTATGTTTACTTTTGAGAACCTTTAGAGATGCTTCGGCATTATCCCATTGAAAATTTTCCATCAACTCTGCGGCTTCGATGGCAATGGACATGCTTAAATTCTTTGGATTGTGATATTGCTCCCAATCTCTATCTTTCACAAACTTTTGAATTTTTATTTTTAAATTTTCAATTGTTGTTTTTTTGTCATTCATCTTAACCTCGAGTTATTCCAAAATTACACATGGTATTTTTCATTGGACATGAATCGCATTCCGGAACCGCACGACAAGTTGCATAGCAGTGATGGACTATCAAAGCGTGGAATTCGTTGTATATATACACATCATCAGGGAGTCGATCCATGAAATACTTTCTGATGGCATCGTACCCCCGAAAACCATTGAGCAACCCGAATCTTTTTAAAAATCTTTCGGTGTAAGAATCAGAAACAAATGAAAGCTTTTTGCCAGCGTATAATAATATGCTGTCGGCTGTTTCTTTTCCGATACCTTTCACTTCAAGCAATTCTTTCCGTAAAACATCAACATCTTTGGCAAACATTTTATCTAATGATCCCTTGTAATTTTTTAGCAGATATTCACAAAACGCTTTTAATTTTTCGGTTTTTTGATTGTAAAATCTCGAAGTTCTAATGCTCCCGGCAATATCTTCGTGTTTTGCTAAAACGATCGCTTTTGCTGATAACAAGTTGTTTCTTTTAAGTTTTAAAAGTGCGGTCTTAGCATTCTTCCATGAAACGTTTTGAGTTAATATAGCTCCAATAATTATTTCAAAACGAGTCCTCGCAGGCCACCAGCCTCTAGGCCCATAATGCTTAAGCAACTTATTAAATACTTGGATCAATGTGTCTTTTTCTTTCAAAAATACCTCTTTTTTCTATTTATTTTTATTAATCTCTTTTTGTTTTTTCATATCCTTATCCACTAAGTATCGTATGATTGACACTATGGATGCGTTATTGTTTTGTTTTTGTAACGTTAAAACTTTTTCCTTGAGATAAAAGTACTGTTCTTCTGTTAACTCTATAGTGGTTTTTTTCATATTACGCACCTACCTTTAATTTGCTACCAAGTGCTTATTATATAATCCCTTAAATACAGCATTATAGCATACTATAAGGTCAACAAAAACAAAAAACCTTCGCCGGTCATATTAACCAGCGAAGGTTTTTCTTTTTTAAAGTCCGGGATTTATTCCTTCGAACTCGGGACTTGTTTCCAAATTGTTAAATATACTTATACCACAAACTTAGCAAAAATCAACATATTTTAACAACTCTGGAAATAAATATTCACCAACTCTGCTACAAACTTCTGTTTCCCGCCGATATGCCAGTCAGTATTTCGTTCCGGCTCAAGCGATGATTTGTAATCGTAAATCGTGAACACCAACCCGTTGATCCGACCAACCCACTCAGCCTTGGTCTTGCCATCAAGCGATCGACCGAGTTGCGGCTGACCGAACATCCGGACAATCTCCTCATACCGAGTTCCTTCGGGCAAATAGCCCTGACACCCGGTGCCGACATGAGACACGCCACCCATCTCAACCTTCAAATCAAGTTCAGCTTTAACTTTCATTCTGCGCCTTCCTTTTGCCCCAGCCCGCTTTCCAGCGTGTGACTGCGCCAGCCACAGCCTCATTGATCCGCTCCTGCGTTACGCCATCCGCCAACACTTGTGTGAGTTCCTCTTTATTAAGCACCCTGAAATTCTTGATACCACGATCCTTCGCCTGCAACATCAGGGCGTTGCGGGTCTGCTTAACTTCCGGCTGAACCTTTACGACCTTTTGCTTCTTCGCTTTCTTCGCCATTGTAACGCCTCCCCTTTTTATAGAACCGATTCCTGTAATTTACCTGTCACGACATCCAGCATCTGAAAGTGCGTTACACCGCTTTCCTTCCATTGCTGT
>CAZDUU010000188.1:0-5213 GCA_964508675.1 uncultured Bacteroidales bacterium
AAGCTCACAGCAAAGCCCTTCCATAGCGAATACAACTATTATTAATTCCGGAAATTACACATTGACAATTACTGATGCAAATCAATGTAGCGCTGTTTCTAGTGTAAATATAACCATTAATCCAGCACCAAGTGTTTCAATAACAACTTCAGAGCCAGTTTGCAGCGGTTCAACCTTAAATATTAGTGCTACGGGAGGATTTAGCTCTTACACTTGGCAGGGGCCAAATAATTACCTGTCATCCCAATCAGCGATTTCCATTTCAAATGTCAGTACTGCCCAATCCGGGACTTATTCAGTTACAGTAACTAATTCAAATGGCTGCACAAAAGTAGAATCAACCATAGTTAATGTGCTCAATTTTACGGCTGGTGCAATTACTTTAAACACAATTCAACCCTTGTGTTCAAATAGCATTAATGGAAGTATTCAACTTTTCATTAATGGCGGAACTCCTCCATACCAATATCAATGGTCGCATGACAGTACAATAAGTACAAACATTGCTAGTAATTTAACCGGCGGGATGTACTCCATTACTGTAACTGACGGAAACGGATGTAATATCGACACTTTAGTTCAATTACAGTCGCCATCTGAACTTCAATTAAATATTTCAAGTCAAAATTCACTTTGCTATAATGCTAATAATGGAAATATAAGCACTATCGTTTCAGGAGGGACTCCCGGATATACTTATTCCTGGAATAACAACGAAACAACAGCAAATTTATCAGACTTGGGTCCGGGAAGTTATTCATTAACCGTTTCAGACAGCCACCAATGTACAATAAACTCAACTACAATTGCTATTTCAGAACCTGAAGATATATCGTTAAATTTAAATGGCACAAATAATCAGTGCCCTGGCGATCATAATGCTTCGGCCTCAGTATATGTAAACGGAGGTGTAAGTCCTTACTCATATCAATGGTCAGGTGGTCAGACGACGGCAATCATTCAAAATATCCAAGGAGGATACCATGCTGTAACTGTCACAGACGAAAATCAATGTAATAAAACGGACAGTATTTTTATACTTTCGCCTGATGGATTTACAAATAATACAATTATTATTAGGGATACCATTAACGGAATTGCATCTATAGACAATCAAGTTTCGGGAGGAACCCCTCCTTATCAATATTTGTGGTCAAATGGAATGAACACAGAAGATTTAACCAATATTGAAGCAGGCACTTATATATTATCAGTTACTGATGCATTAAACTGCACTTTTTCAGATACTTTTGACATAAAATTGCCCATACTTATTCCTACACTTTTTACTCCAAATGGTGATGGTAAAAATGACAGATTTGCCATAAAAAACATTCATGTCGTATCAAAAGTTCATATAGAAATATACAATCGATGGGGAAACAAATTATTTGCATTTGAAAGCAGCGGAATGCAATATTCCAGTCCTGAAAACCAATGGGATGGAAGGAGCAACGGGAAAGAATTACCAATGGGATCATTTGTTTACATAGTAATTTTAAATGATAAGGATAAATACAACGGGGTCGTATCAATATTAAGATAACAAAATAACCCTCTTTTCGAGGGTTATTTTTTCATGATTTTTTTTCAACTATCAGTACAATTAATTCTAATATGTCTTATCTTTGTTGTCCATTTTTTTAAAACCATGGGCGCCATGAAAACACATACTAATCTGAGAATGAATTCAATATTCATGGCTAATTTATTAATATTAATACAAATAATCGAAAATTTAATTTCATGAAGACATTTTTAATGGCAGTTATTCTGTTAGCTGGGAGTATAGTCTCTATAGCTCAGAATGGAATCATCAAGGCAAAATTTGTCGATAAAGACAAAAAAACTCCGGTTGTTGCCTACTCGGTATGGTTAAATACACAAAAATTCACAACCAATGAAAACGGAGCGTTATCAGCTTCTGTTCCTTATGGAAACTACATCTTAGTTGTTTCAGGAGATGATTTTGAAAACTATACTCAAAAGATTGAATTAAACAGCAGTGAATTTGATGCTGGAACTATTGAATTAGCAGCAAAAGCTGTAAATGTTAACGATGTGGCAGAAACTTCAGATCAGAACATAGCTTCTGACGACAACGACAATGTTTCAGAACAAAGCATTAGTGGTATACTTCGTTCTACAAGTGATCCGTTTGTTAATGTAGCCGCATTTAGTTTAAGTGCTGGCAGATTTAACCCCAGAGGTTACCGTCCATTAAATGTATCCACATATATAAATGGAATAAGCATGAACGATTTCGAAAGCGGGAATGCTTCATATTCAGAATATGGTGGTTTAAACAATGTAACCAGGAGCAAAGTTACCAGTCATGGAATTGATGCAACAAATTATGCTTTTGGAAACATTGGTGGTTCTACCAACATATTGATGAATGCCGGAAACATACGCAAACAAAACAGTTTATCTTATGCATTCTCAAATCGTTCTTATACACATCGTTTAATGTACACTTATGCTACCGGTTTTAACGATAAAGGTTGGGCATTTGCTTTTAGTTTATCAAAACGTTATGCCGATAAAGGTTATGTAAAAGGCACATGGTATGACGCATATTCATACTATGCAAGTGCAGAAAAAAAATGGAATGACAAGCACAGTACAGCACTGACTTTCTTTGGTTCTCCTTATAAACGCGCTATGCAGGCTCCTGCAACCCAGGAATGTTATGATTTAATAGGTTCTAACTATTACAATCCAAACTGGGGCTATCAAAACGGTGAAATCAGAAATGCAAAAGTTCGTAATGTACACCAGCCAATGGCTATGGTTAATGATTTTTATAAAATCAATGATAAATTAAATCTGACAACAAGTATTGGTTATCAATTTGGCCGATTTGGAACAACTGCATTAAACTGGTATAACGCCAATGACCCTAGACCTGATTATTATCGTTACTTACCAAGTTACCAAACATTAGACGAAAACCAAACTGATCCATATCCATATATTTATACCACACAATACTGGACAACTAATCCCAGCGTTTATCAGATAAACTGGGATAATTTATATCAAATGAATTACCTGGCAAATGCAGCAGGCGAACCTGCCCATTATATTGTTGAAGAACAAAGAAAAGACAACAGTCAGGCTTCATATAACTCTTATCTTACTTATAATTTAAAAGACAATACCACAATATCCGGAGGTATTAACGGAATTATAGGAAAAACACATTATTTTAAGACAGTTAATGATTTGTTAGGAGCCGATTATTGGTTAGATGTTGACCAGTTTTCAGAACGCGACTTTCCTTCTAGTTCAACAATGCTTGAAAATGACTTAAATAACCCGGACAGAAAAGTAAAAGTCGGAGATATTTTCGGTTATAATTATGATATTCATTATGCAAATCATAATGCATGGGTATTATTTAGTCAGAAACTTAGCAAGATTGATTATTACGTACAAGCTCAAGCCTCAATGTCGTCATTTTACAGATATGGTCACATGAAAAATGGCCGTTACCCCGATCAATCATATGGCAAAGGTGATGTTAACTCGTTTCTGCACTATGCATTAAAAGCAGGCGCTACCTATAAAATTTCAGGACGTAACTTTATAATTGCTAATATTAGCTATATGGAAAATCCTCCATTAGCTGAAAATTCATTTATAAATGCAAGAACTTCATACAGGGTTATAAACAATCTTGAACAAGAACAAATTATTTCAGGTGAAGCTTCATATTTGTACAGAGGTATGATTGGAAGTTTTAAAGCAACTGCATATCAAACTTATTTCAATAACCAAACAGATGTCAGAGGCTATTATGATGACTTCTACAACACTTTTGTAAATATTTTGTTACAGGGAATAGATAAAGTTCACCAGGGAATTGAACTTGGAACAGAAATAAAGTTGAACTCAGACTTTACTTTAGTTGGAGCATATAATATTGGAAACTATGTTTATACTTCCAATCCCCAAGCTACCATTTCTTATGACAACGGCTCAAAAGCTGATACTGTTGAAACCATCTATCAAAAATATTTCTATGTATCAGGTTTCCAAAACGCTGGTAGTGTTGGAATAAAATATCGTAATGCAAAATACTGGTTTGCCAGTGCAAATGTTAATTTCTTCGGCAAGTCTTATTTAGAATTTGCACCCACACGCCGTACAACAAATGCGATAAATAACTTAGGTACAGGTGATCCTTTAATTAAAGAAATTACAGAACAGCAAAAACTAGATGGTGGAAATACTATTGATATATCAATTGGCAAGTCTTGGAAAATAAAAAATTATTACATTGGAATCAATTTGAATGTAAATAATATTCTTGACAAACAAGACCTTATTACCGGAGGATATGAGCAGATGAGATTCGATGATGATAAACATATTGTAAACAAATTCCCTCCTAAGTATTTCTATGCATACGGGAGAACTTATTTCTTAATGTTGACTTTCAGATTTTAACTTTTAAAATAATTGAAATATGAAAAATATTAGAAACTATATAATCGGAATTTTATTCTTAACAGGAATAATTTCATTCAACAGCTGTATAAAAGGCGATTTTGAGCAACCGCCGGTTGTTTTACCAACAGTTAATTTTGCTGCAAACATGACCATTGCGCAGCTGAACCAATATTACAGGGATTCACTTCATTCTGCTTCGCCTGTTTTAGTAACCAAAGACATCATCATTCAGGGAAAAGTCATTTCAAGTGACGAGTCCGGCAATATTTACAAATCAATTTACATTGAAGATAGCACCGGTGGAATTAATGTAAAACTTAATCAACAAGAAATTTATAACATTTATAAACTAGGTCAGAGAATTTATATTAAATGCAAAGGTTTGTATCTTGGCAATTACAAAGGAGTTCCTCAAATAGGTTACAATAACTCCGGTTCTATCAGTTATATTCCATCAACCTTATTTAGTACCTATCTTTTTAAAGATAGTTTTCCTGGCAATCCCATTACACCAAGGGTTATGACCATGACCGAGTTTACTTTAAATGATATCAGTACTCTTATAAAATTAGACAGCGTTCATTTCGCTTCAGCTGATACCATGCAACCATTTGTTGCTACCGGAGCTCAATACGGAACTGACAGAACCATCATTGACAAAAATGGTAACCAGATTATGATCTATACAAGTGCCTATGCAAATTTTGCAACAAATCTGGTACCTAAAGGAACCGGAAGTATTGTTGCTATTTTAA
>CAZDUU010000189.1:0-5207 GCA_964508675.1 uncultured Bacteroidales bacterium
CTGCGAACCGGCATGGAAATTTCACCGGATTTTAATGAGTAAGCTGCATTTTCATAAGGAAGAACAGTTGTGAAAACAGTTAAATAACCTATATCACCGCCGTTTACTTTACTTACATCATCCTGTGAATATTCGGCTGCAAGTTTTCCAAAATCTTCACCTTTTAAGATTTTATTTCTGATTTCCATTGCCTTATTATATGCTGCTAAAGTATCAGCAGGACTTGCATTTTCAGGAACTTTTATCAGGATATGACTTGTTCTGATTCTGGTTTTCTTACGATCATATGCTTCTTTTACCAGTTTGTCTTCGGTTTCTTTATCAACAAAATAAGGTGCAGTAAGCTGTTTGCGGTAGCTCTGAAGTTCCTGCTTAAAGCTTGTAACAGTATCTAAACCCATTGCTTCAGCTTCTAAAACCTTAAGCTTGAAATTGATGAACAAATCAAGATATTCATTTACCGCTTTCTGATCAGCTACAGAATCTTTGTTGTTTTTATGAAAGATACGCTCAAACTCTGATTTTGTAATTTTTTTGTCGTTGATGTTCATCAGAACAGGGTCGGTCTGAGCATTTGCTTTTAAAATAAATGCTGCAATAATTACGGATAATAAGATTTTCCCTCTCATAGTTATTTATTTTAAGTTAATTATTATTCTCTTGTATAATTTGGTGCTTCACTCGTAATGGTAATGTCGTGTGGATGGCTTTCTACAACACCTGCATGAGTGATACGAACGAATTTCGCATTGTGCAGTTCCTTAATAGTACTGGCACCGCAATAACCCATTCCTGCTCTTAAACCGCCAACAAGCTGGTATAGAACTTCAGATAATGAACCTTTATAAGGAACACGGCCTGTAATACCTTCTGGTACAAGTTTCTTAATATCGTCTTCCATATCCTGGAAATAACGGTCTTTGGAGCCTGCCTGCATGGCTTCGAGTGAGCCCATGCCACGATATGTTTTGAATTTTCTCCCTTGGAAAATAATGGTATCACCGGGTGATTCTTCGGTTCCGGCAAATAAGCTTCCTGCCATAATCGAGTAAGCTCCGGCTGCTAATGCTTTCACAATATCGCCTGAATAACGGATACCGCCGTCTGCTATAACCGGAATATGAGTACCTTTCAGAGCATTGGCTACATCGTATATGGCACTGAGTTGTGGAACACCTACACCTGCAATAACTCGTGTGGTACAGATTGAGCCGGGACCAATCCCTACTTTAACAGCATCGGCACCCGCATTGACCAATGCTAGAGCAGCTTCGGCTGTTGCAATATTTCCAACAACTACCTGAAGATTAGGGTATTTTTGTTTAACACGTCTGAGCATTTCAATATTACCAATGGTATGACCGTGTGCCGTGTCAATTACAATTGCATCTACCTGTGCTTTTACCAGTTCGTCAACACGTTCCATGGTGTCGCTGGTCACACCTACGCCGGCTGCAACACGTAAACGGCCTTTGCTGTCTTTGCAAGCATTGGGTCTGTCCTGTGCTTTTGTAATATCTTTATAAGTAAGTAAACCGATTAGGTGATTATTGGAATCAACAACGGGTAATTTTTCGATTTTATGTTGCTGGAGAATTTCAGCTGCTTTATCTAAATCAACTGTTTGTGAAGTGGTGATGAGGTTTTCTTTGGTCATGACTTCGCGGATAGCTCTGTTCATATCCTGCTGGAAGCGGAGGTCGCGGTTTGTAACGATGCCAACCAATATTTTGTCTTCGTTGACAACAGGAATTCCACCGATTTTGTATTCTTTCATGAGTTGTAAAGCGTCACCTACCGTACTGTCCTGATGAATAGTAACAGGGTCGAGGATCATACCGTTTTCTGCTCTTTTTACCTTCATCACTTCTTTGGCCTGGCGTTCGATGCTCACGTTTTTATGAATAACACCTATACCACATTCGCGTGCAATGGCAATAGCCAGACGGATATCGGTAACAGTATCCATGGCAACCGAAACAATGGGAATATTGAGCGATATTTCCCGTGTGAACATTGATTTGAGTTCAACCTCGCGGGGTAATACTTCACTGTAAGCCGGAATCAGCAATACATCGTCAAAGGTAATTCCTTCCTGTTCAATTTTTTCTGATACAAATGTCATGAAACCAAATTTTTAAGATTATAAAAAATGGGTCGCAAGTTACTAAATTTTCGGCAATTTTGCTGAAAATCGCAGGTTTTTAATTTTTTTAACATCAAAGATAATACGCCACTCTGGGAATGGGCATGAATGACAGTTTTTTAATGACGGAGGATTTATTTTTATAAAAATTGAAAATAGTTAAATTAATGTTACATTTGTTAAAAAATACTGTATAGAAATGCCTCATACATTTAACAGAATATGGATACATGCTGTTTGGACAACTAAAAAACGGGCTGAGATTATTTTACCTGAAATTGAAAATGAATTATATAAATTTATTGGTAGTCAGTTAAAAGAAAATGGTTGTATTGTCGGAGCAGTAAACGGAATGCCTGATCATATTCATTGTCTTTTTATTCTTAACCATAAAAAATCTGTTTCAGAAATAATGAAGCAGGTTAAAGGAAGCAGTTCCCGGTATATCAATCAACTTGCTGCTTTGCCAAACAGGTTTGAATGGCAGGTAGGCTATGCCGCTATTTCAGTTAGTGAATCTGTTTTACAAAAGACTTTTGATTATATAAAAAATCAGAAGCGGCATCATCAGCAAATTACTTTACAAAATGAATTTGACAGGTATTAAAAAATGAATGATAAATGAAAATAAAATAGCTAATGGTTTAAACCATTAGCTAAAGAATACATTATTGCTTTTAAACCAACGATTTAAATCGTTGGTTTAAAAAAAAATGTTTGTTGTTTTGAATAATATATATTAGTTTTGCGAATAAAAACATTTATTATGAAAACAAATTTTATTTTATTTATCATTGCTTGTATTATTTGTGTCTCTTGCAACCAATCTTCAAATCAGCCTGAAAATTCAGCTTCTAATGAAACAAAAAATGTTACACCCAAAAAAACTCATGAAGAGATAATGGAAGATGCAAGAATTCTTGAAGTTTCCAAACCAACAGAATATTTAAGTGTCACTTATAAGTTGGATTATAAAGTTTTCTCTGGTAAAGATGTTGTTAGAGGAACTATATCTTCCTCAGCTGCTTCTGCTTCATACAAAGATATTAATTTAAAAATAACATTTTATTCAAAAACTGATACTGAGCTTGGTTCAGAAGAATATGTTGTATATGATTTCGTTAATCCAGGCACTTCAATAAAATTTGAAATTAAATTAAAGTCACCGAAAGGAACTCAAAAAATTGGCGTTCAGGTAGTTGGTGCTAAAGATGCTTTGGAAAATTGATTTAATTCTCAAATCACCTCTGCCACCACAAACGTACTTCCGCCAACATAAATCACATCTTTTTCGCCGGCTAAGGCTAACGCTTTTTGGTAAGCTTCACATGGGTTGGGTACAACTTCGCCCTTGAGATTGAATTCCGAAGCTGTTTTTTGAAGCTCTTCTGCATTCATGGCTCTTGGAATGGGAGCCTGACAGAAAAAGTAACAGGCATCTGCCGGAAACAAAGGCAAAATTTTATGAATATCTTTATCTTTTACAAAGCCCAGCACAAAATAAAGCTTTTCTTTGGCCATGGATTGCAAATGCTTCATATTCCATATCAATCCTGGATAGTTGTGCCCAATGTCGCAAATGGCAATGGGTTTCTGATGAATAATCTGCCATCTGCCCATCAGACCTGTAGTGTCAATGACTGTTTTAAATCCACGATGAATATTGTGTTCGTTGATATCAAAGCCTAGTTCTACAAGGAAGTCAAGTGCTGTAAGAATAGCAGGCACATTTTGCTCCTGGTATTTGCCGATGAGCTGGAATTTTAATCCGGGCAGGAATTCCTTATTATTATGGAGTACTTCGAGTTGAAGGAAATTGTTTTGTGTGATAAAAGAATTTTTAATACTGTATTGATCTTGTGCAAAAATAATTTCGGCATCAACTGTATCGGCGGTATCTATGAAAATGTCATCAATATCATCCTGATGTTCGCCAATGATGACCGGAATTCTTTGTTTGATAATGCCTGCTTTTTCCAAGGCAATTTTTTGTAAACTGTCGCCTAAGAGGTCGGCATGGTCCCAACCGATGTTGGTAATGATGCTTAAAACAGGATGGATAAGATTGGTAGTGTCAAGTCTTCCGCCAAGTCCGGTTTCTATCACGGCTACATCCACATTCTCTTTTCTGAAAAAATCAAAAGCCATGAAAGTTGTGATTTCAAAAAACGACGGCTGAACTTTTTCTATGATGGTTTTATTGGCTTCGATGAATTCAATAACCTTTTCCTCGCTGATTTTAATCCCGTTGATTTTAATTCTTTCCCTGAAATCTTTCAGGTGAGGCGAGGTGTACAACCCTGTTTTATAGCCACTATCCTGAAGTACGGCAGCCAGTGTGTGCGAGACAGAGCCTTTGCCATTGGTTCCGGCAATGTGTATGCATTTAAAAGCTTTATGCGGTTCATTAAAATACTGGTCAAGCGTAATACTATTATCTAAATTGGCTTTATAGGCTGATTTTCCAACCTGAGTGAACATGGGTGCTTTACTGTAGAGATACGCTATGGCTTCTTCGTAATTCATTTATAATTTACTGTATTCGTGTAGT
The DNA here is from genome assembly GCA_964508675.1 of uncultured Bacteroidales bacterium. Lineage (GTDB taxonomy): Bacteria > Bacteroidota > Bacteroidia > Bacteroidales > GWA2-32-17 > Ch61. The sequence continues at coordinate 4,698 of CAZDUU010000189.1, forward strand.
TTATCTATGTTTGTCAATTCAATATCTTTGTCAACTAACCTTATGAGCTTTTCCTGCTCCATTTCTTTCAGCAGTTTAATGGTGGTTTCGGTTGATAGTCCTGCAAAAGCAGCAATTTCCCTGCGCGTAAGCAATGAGAAAATTTTGTGTTCATGGAAATTATTCAGGTAAACCAATGCCGAAGCAAGCCGTGCGTACATTTGTTTAAACGATTGCTGATGTAATACCTTTATAATATGTGAATTTTCTTTACAATATTGCTGAATAATTTCGTAGGCAAAACCTGCATTCTGCCTTAATACAGCCTGTAAACTCGACGCTTCGATGAGGTAAGCCTGTGTTTCTTTAAGTGCAATCGTGGAATAAGTGAATTTTTTTTGCTGAAAAAGACTGGACAGGCCAATCATTTCATTTTCGCCATGAACACCTATATTGATATAGCGCTCACTATCGTCTTCGATATGCTTTTTTACCAGTCCGCTGATAATAAAAAGGATGTATGATGAAAAT
>CAZDUU010000190.1:0-5203 GCA_964508675.1 uncultured Bacteroidales bacterium
AGATTGTTATACGAAGTCATCCCCGAAGCATTCCAGCCAGGAACGTTGGTACAACTTCCACTCGTCAAAACAATTCCTGAATCGATCGGAAAACCGATTGTATAACCCGATAAAAAAGAACCTCTCGAGGCTATTGCTCCTGAATAAGTAATGTTTGAAGCCGTTACACCGCTCCCTAACAACTTTGAAACCAACTGAGCAGGCGTAGAAGTTGTGCTTACCGTCATGTTCTGAGATTTTAATCCACCAAACACGAACACTATCAAAGTTATTATAAAAAATAACTTCATTTTTGTCTTCTTCATAATTAATTGATCTTTTTAAAGCAAAGATAAATTAATCATTAAGTGGTGTCTTAAAAATGGGGTAAAAAGCATTTAATTGTGATAAATGGGAAAGTCCTAATGTCTAAGGTTAACCTTAGTGGTAAACTTCATTTATCGTCATCCTCAACTTCTACCTGTAAAATGTGTAATATACGATGAATAATTGGTGTAAAAAAAACAGCCGTAATGCTTAAAAACGCTACCCCGCTATACAGGGCATAGAAAGAGGAAAATATTTTAACTGATTTTGTAGTTAACTCTGCCACCGGCCCCATGCCTGTAAGTATCATACTCGACATATGAAAACTATCCAACCACCCGAGATTTCCAAGATAATGATAACCCCAAATGCCTATAAGTAAGGAAATAAAAATCAGTAATAGTGCAAAAAGTGTATAACGGCTCAATCGCAACATAAAATGATGAAACGGAAGCACTTTCTGCTTACGGTGTTCCAGTTTCAACTTATGAAAAGTACCTTTTGCCATTAATTTTTTAGTTTTTCAATGGACAGCAAAACCTGTTCTGCTGTCATAGGCAATATAATTTCAGGTTCAGTCTGATGGTTGCCTACTGCCGAAACAGCATCTTTTATGGCCAGCCAAACCGAAAATGCAAGCATAAACGGAGGTTCGCCTACTGCTTTGCTCTGACGAATAGTTCCAACATTCGGGGCATTTTTCAACAGTTCAACATTGAATATTTTTGGAATATCGCTGACTGTAGGTATTTTATACGTATCAGGCGAATGTGTAAGCAGATTTCCCTTTTTATCCCACTTCAGTTCTTCGGTTGTAACCCAGCCCACGCCCTGAACAAAAGCACCCTGAACCTGGCCAATATCAATTCCTTCAATCAATGATTCTCCCACATCGTGAATAATATCGCTCCTCAGAAGTTTATATTTCCCTGTTAAAATGTCAACTTCTACCTCTGACACAGCCATTCCATAAGCAAAATAGTAGAATGGAGTCCCTGTCCCCTTTTCCCTGTCGAAATAGATGCCCGGAGTGCGATAAAACCCTGTTGCACTCATGCTTATCTGTTTTAAATAAGCAACCTGAACCAGCTTTTTGAAAGGAATAAATAACTCGGGATAATGATCGTCAAAAACACGGTCTTTTGAAAACACAATATGAACTTCTTTTATATCCGTTGTTTGATGAGCTTTGCAAATTTCTTCAACAGCAACAGGTGCCAGGCGTTTTTTTAGTTTATCGATGGCATTCTTAACGGCCATCCCATTAAGGTCACTACCAGATGAAGCTGCAGTAGCCGATGTATTAGGAACTTTGGAAGTATTGGTTGCATTGACTTTTACGTCGTTAAAATTTACTCCGAGCTCCAATGCTGCTACCTGCTGCATTTTAACGTTCAAGCCCTGTCCCATTTCCGTTCCGCCATGATTTATCAATACAGTTCCATCGGTATAAATATTTACCAATGCACCTGCCTGATTTAAAAATGAAGTTGTAAACGAAATCCCAAATTTAACAGGCGTCATCGCCATACCATGCTTTACATAAGCATTATTCTGATTAAACTGCCGAATTTCCATTCTTCTCTTTTCATAGTCAGACGAAGCATACAGTTTATCATAAATCAAAGGCAGACGATTTAACTTTATTTCCTGATTGTATGGAGTATGATTACGGTATTCATCATCATAAAAATTTAACCGGCGTATTTCTAACGCATCCTTTTTCAGAAAACGGGCAATGCGGTCAATGGCATTTTCAATCACAGCAATTCCCTGGGGTCCTCCAAAACCTCGAAAAGCGGTGTTCGAAGGCAAATTGGTTTTCCATGCCTTCCCAACAATCTCCGTATGAGGCAGGTAATAAGCATTTTCGGCATGCAACATGGCACGTTCCAGAATTGCCATGGACAGATCTGCAGCTGCTCCTGCGTCTGCATTTAATTCAACTTTGTAAGCCAGTATCTTTCCTTCATCATCAAAAGCAATGGTATAATTTGAAAGATAACGATGACGTTTTCCGGTCATAATCTGGTCATCGTCGCGGAATAAATGAATTTTAACCGGCTGTCTGGTAGCTCTTGCCAATAATGCAGCCCAGGCAGCTACGTGGTTTCCCTGTGTTTCTTTGCCACCAAAAGCACCGCCCATTCGCTTTACTTCAACCTCGACCTCATTTTTATTCACACCTAATACTTCGGCCACAATAGCCTGTGTTTCATTTGGATTCTGGCTCGAAGCATAAATCAGCATATCATGGTCTTCTTTTGGAACTGCTAACGCCGATTGCGTTTCGAGATACCAATGTTCCTGACCGTTCGTTTTAATGGTCCCGGAAAAAACATGAGGAGCTGTTTTTATCACTTCATCCGGATCACCTCGTTTAATAAGGCGCTGAGGAGCAATCAGAATTCCTTTCAGAATAGCTGTTTCTATATCCAGAATAGCAGGCAATGGTTCATATTGAATTTTTATAAGCTTTTCAGCTTCGTGGAGTTGTTCTTCTGTCTCAGCTGCGATCAAAGCAATGGCCTGGCCTACACAAATCACTTCTTTTTCAGCTAAACAAGGTTCATCATGAATAACCGGCCCCATCTGATTTTCGCCCGGAATATCTTTAGCCGTTAAAATACAATGGACTCCTTTTACTTTCAACGCTTCTTCAATATCTACCTTTTTCAAAACGGCATGAGCTTCTTTGCTATAAACAACTTTACCAAGTAATAATTGACTCTGATCAATATCGTTAATATAAACCGAGGCTCCGGTTACATGCTTAATGGCACTATCGTGATGAATATTTTTGGGCATAACTAATCGTTTTTAAGGGTTTCCAAATAAAATTTCATTAAAAGATTTTTTGCTACGAGTTTGCGATATTCCTCGCCTGAACGGGCGTCTGAAATCGGACGAAAAGCTTTATAAAGCATGTCCTGAGCCTGTTGAACATTTTCTGCATTCCATTCTTTTCCTGCCAGTAAGAGTTCAGTCTCTTTAGCTCGTTGCGTAAAGGCTGCCATTCCACCAAAAGCAAGGATTATTTCTTTTACTTTTCCGTTTTCAAGCTCAAGTCTGAAGCCACCACTGACAATGGAAATATCCAAATCGTGGCGTTTTGAAATTTTATACGATTTTACAATTGCATTCTCTGGTTTCGGGATAATAATCTCTGTAATAAGCTCATCTACATTTAATTGTGTCTGGCGATAACCTGTAATAAATTCTTCAAGCAACAAAATCCGTTCTGATTCTGAGGAAGCTAATTTTACTTTGGCTTTATATGCAAATAACACCGGAAGCATATCGCCAATAGGAGAAGCAGAACCGATATTGCCTCCTATACTTGCCGAATTGCGAATTTGTAACGAGCCAAACACAGAAAGCATGTCGTGTAGTGCATTTAGCTTTTTACATGTCTGGATTTTTATTTGTTCCAAGGTTAGAGCAGCTCCAAAATGAAATTCATTTTCTGTTTCCTTAAAATATTTAAGTTCTTTAACCTGCGATAAATCTAAAATTTTTGCAAACAGTTCTTTTTTCTTGGTCTGCCGGAGAGCAATGTCAGTAGAGCCTGTAATGATGATAGCATCCGGATTTTCTTTTCTGAGTTTTAACGCTTCGGATAAAGTAAAAGCTTTTAAATAAACCTGCTTTTCAGTTTTAATTCCGATGGTTTTAATGGTATTTATTTGCTGAAGTTTTGATTTAATCTCCGTTTCCATTTCGCTGAACTGATCAAAACCCTGTTTGGTGCATGATTTTTCAATGGCTTCGATAATGGGTTGATAACCGGTACAACGGCATAAATTTCCGGCCAGAGCATCTTCTATAACTTGTCTGTTGGGATTTTGATGATTTTTATAAACTCCGAAAGAAGACATCACAATACCCGGAGTACAATATCCGCACTGGCTTCCGTTTGTTTCGACCAAAGCTTCCTGAACCGGATGAAGTTTTTGTTCCTGTCCCAGATTTTCAACCGTAATAAGCCATTTGCCATGTATCTGCGGTAAAAAAACAAGGCATGAGTTTATCGTCTTATATCGAATATTTTTTTCGTTGTCAAGTTCTGCAACCACAACGGTGCAAGCCCCACAATCGCCTTCAGCACAACCTTCTTTTACTCCTTTATGAACAGGAGACTTACGCAAAAAATTGAGAACGGTCGTTGTTGGAGTAAGTCCGCTTGCCGGGCTGAAGTCAATTTCCTGTATTTTTCCGTCAAGGATAAACGCTATTTTATTTTGCATAATCTATCTGTTTCGACTTTATTTGTTTGAATTCTTTACATCAACAAGTTTGGCTACAATACTTATTGCAATTTCTTCGGGACTTTGTGCAGCCATTTTAAGACCTATAGGCATATCAACTTTTGCTATTTCTTCGGCTGTAAGAGTTTTAGCTTCGATGAATTTTGATTTTATCAGTGCAACTTTACGTTCACTTCCTATCATTCCCAGATATTTGAATGGTTTTTTAGCCAGAATGGCCAGTAATTCTTCGTCGAAAGCATGTTTGGGCGTTACAATTACCACATAACTTTCGTTTGATAAATGAATAGCGTCTATTGCCCTGAAATAATTTTCGCGAAGACAGGTGCAGGTTTGAATTTCATTTTCTGTAAAAATTCCTTCCCTGTCATCAATCATGGTAACAGCAAAACCAAGCTTTGTTGCAAATTGAGCTACAGCCTTACCAACGTGTCCGGCTCCAAATATATACAAATCGGGCAGCGGAATAATGGGTTCCATGTAAACTTCCATTCCTCCGCCACAAATCATGGCTAAATCTTCTTCCAAATCAAACTTTACTTTTGTGGCCTTTCCTGAAGAGAACAATCCTTTTTCCTTTTCAATCACTTCTTTTTCCACACCTCCACCGCCAATGGTCCCTTTTATGC
>CAZDUU010000191.1:0-5200 GCA_964508675.1 uncultured Bacteroidales bacterium
TAACTTTGTTGTTAATAACAACATTGGAGTTCCTGTAAGTGCTGTTCGTGATAATCTGAATCCTGCAATTATTCACCTTGCTTTTGGACAATCTTTCATTTCCGGACAGCAGTACACTATTGCATTTTTCAATCTTCACGACTTTGCCGGAAATATGATTCCGCAACCTTCGGCCAAAAATTTTATCTGGTACTATGTACAGCCTTTTGATGTTCTGATTAATGAAATTATGGCGGATCCCAGTCCTGCTGTCCAATTACCTGAATACGAATATTTAGAATTATATAACCGTAGCGCATATCCTATTTCATTATTAAACTGGGGATTAGTTATCGGAAATAATGAAGTTTTACTTCCTAATGACACGATTCCTGCCGGAGGTTATATAATTCTCTGTAACAGCGCATCTGTTAACGCAATGAGTGCATATGGAAATACAATCCCTGCTTTATCAAGCACCAGCATCTTAACGAATGGAGGAACAAGTCTTGCTTTAAAGAGCAGCGACGGAAGAATGATTCATTTTCTAACTTATTCCGACTCATGGTATCAAAGCTCGTTTAAAAGTACCGGAGGATGGAGCCTTGAACAGATTGATCCCATGAATCCATGCGGGGAATCAACTAACTGGATTGCTTCAACCGACGTAAAAGGAGGCACACCCTGTGCACAAAATTCTGTTTACAAAATAAATTCCGACCATACGGCTCCCGATATTCTCAGGGCAGCTTTAATAGAACCAGACACGTTGATATTGACTTTCAACGAAACTTTATTTGGAAGTAATCTTTTAAATAAAGCCAACTACGCGGTAGATCATAATATTGGAAATCCTGATACAGCGATGTATGTAAATCAGGATCAGAAAAAAATCCTCCTCATTTTTAATAATCCGGGATTTATTAAGGACACCATATATACCATAAGTATCGCTGCCGGAATTAAGGATTGTGCCGGAAACATCAATAATACTATCCTTACAACAAATTTTGCAATCGGTGATTCTATCGTTCCCGGATCGCTTATCATTAACGAAGTTTTGTTTTATGAACCAACCGGAGGAAACGATTATGTTGAATTATACAATCCGACCCAACACACCTTTAACTTAAAAGACATGAAATGGGCAAATGTAGATGCAACCCAACAGATAATTGATTTGTACGAAATAACTTCGGAAGGATTTTATATTTTTCCAAAAGACTATGTAGTTCTTACCAAATCGTCCAAAGGTGTAACCGGATACTATTATACTCCATATCCGAAAAAAGTTTTGGAAATGCCTGCTTTCCCCTCCCTCACATCAACATCGGGAAGGATTACATTTGTAAACAGAAGCTTTGAGTTTATTGACGATTTCAGTTATGATGAAAGTATGCAATTTCAGCTATTAAATTCATTCAAAGGCGTGGCACTGGAACGTATTCATCCTGAAATGGAAACACAGGATGCTAAAAACTGGCATTCCGCATCAGAAAGTTGCGGTTTCGGCACTCCTACCTATCAAAACTCACAATATGCCCTATTTAGTCAAAGCAATGGTGAAATAACCGTAGAGCCGGAAGTTTTCAGCCCCGACATGGATGGTAAAGATGACGTGTTGAATATCCGTTATAAATTTAACGAACCTGGATATGTTGCCAATATTACCATTTTCGACGCCAAAGGACGTGAAATACGCAGACTCATTAAAAATGAAATGTGTGGAATTGAAGGATATTACACATGGGACGGGCTTACTGATGCTAAGACAAAAGCCGGAATCGGAATTTATATTGTTTATGTAGAAGTGTTTAACCTTAACGGAACAACGACTTCCTATAAAAAGACCTGTGTTGTTGGTGGCTATTTAAGATAATTCTGTTCATGACCAAAGTTCTGCTCCGCAATCTTTCCTATGACACTCTTGCTGACTTGCTAAAACAATCAGGCGAAAAAGCATTTCGTGCAAAACAAATAGAGGAATGGATATGGAAAAAAGGAGTAAACGAAATTGATGAAATGTCTAATATTCCCTCTGAGCTGAGAAAAAAGCTATCAGAAAATTTTGGCTGGGACAGGATAAAATTATTATCATATCAGGAAGCAAGTGATAAAACTACCAAAGCCGCATTTGAACTCACAGACAGACAAATTGTTGAAGGAGTAATTATTCCTTCGGACGAAAGAGTAACCGCTTGCATTTCTACACAGGCTGGCTGCCCCGTAAAGTGTCTTTTTTGTGCTACCGGTCAATTAGGCTTGCAGCGAAATCTGACTACCGGAGAAATTTTTGATCAGGTAATAGATTTGAATAAACTTTCGCTGGAAAAATTTCAGAAAGGGCTGACCAATATCGTAGTCATGGGTATGGGCGAGCCTTTGCTTAATTACGAAAATACTATCGGGGCTTTAAAATACGTTTGCAGCAAAGACGGTCTTGGTTGGTCCCCGCAACGTATAACACTTTCAACTGTAGGAATTACCGATGGCATTGAAAAACTCGCCAACGAAGATTCAGGAATTCAGCTTGCACTGTCCCTTCACTCTGCCATTCAGGGAAAAAGAGAAAAAATAATTCCATTTGCTAAAAAATATACTTTAGACAAAATTCTGGAAAGCCTGAAAAAATATACTCGCCAAACGCAGCAACGAATCACATTTGAATACCTAATGTTAAATGACATCAATGATGGCATTGAAGATGCCAAAGCACTGGCAAGATTTTCAAGCCAGTTAAACGCTAAAATCAACCTCATTCAGTTCAACTCCATTGACAACAGCTTGTTAAAGCAGTCAACAAAAGAACATACGGAAGCATTTTTAAATTATTTAACAGAAAGGAATTTTATTGTTAAAATCAGAAAAAGCCGTGGTATAGATATTGATGCAGCCTGCGGCCAACTGGCAAATAAAATTCTAAAAAAGTAGGAATTTAAGTTCTAAAATTATATCTTTGTTGCAAAATGAAAATCTTTGAGTTATGAAAAAATTTCTTGTATTAGCTTTAAGCCTTGTTTATAGTGGATTTATAGTTGCTCAGACTGTTGAAATGGACTGGGGTCCGGAAACTGTGCTCGAAAAGAACGTATGGTATAAAAAAGTCATCGGTTATGACAAAGATGGATATTTTGTTGTAAAGTCAAGTTCACCGACTTTAGTAACAGATGATTACACCTATTTGGAATATATTTCGTCAACAACAAATACAATCGAATCAACAAATCAAATTATCATGCCGTCTGTAAATGGTTTACAGACACATTTTTTTGATATGTTTTATCTAAATCAAAAGTTGATTTTAATTACATATGCCAATGTAAGCAGCCAGAAAATTCTCTATATTCAGTATTTAAATCAGGATGGAACCTTGAAAAATAAACCCAAAGATATAGGAAGTATTCCTCTGACCAATGCTCCCAAAGATAATTTTGAAGTAAGATTAATTAATGGTAAAATCGGATTGATTTATCATAATACCTTTGTTGCTTACAACAATGAAGCGATTAACTTTAAACTAATAAATTCTGATTTGACAGAAGAAGTAAACGTTGCATTAAGTTTCCCTCTTCCCCAACGTTCTTTTGATATTGAACAATTTGATGCTGGTAACAGCGGATATTTATATTTTATGACCAAATGCTTGCAGATTGGAAAAAAGAAACCTGCCGCAGGCAAAACAGCTGAAGAAAAGTACGATTACATTATGATTGCATACAACCCAAAACGCAAAGAGTTTGCTCAATTCCCTGTTAAAGCCGATAAATATACCCCTGTAAATGCTATTTTTGGTTTAGATAAAGATGAAAACTTGGTCATTGCAGGTTTATTTGCCAACAAAACAGTTAAGTATGCAAAAGAATTTATGGGTGCCTATTTCATGAAAATAAACCCCCGTACTCAAAAGGCAGAAGTACTGGATCCAAAGAAATCAACCCGTATTTTTGCAAAAGATTTTATAGCTGAATGTTCGCAGGAACGCAACGGAACAATCCCCGATCAATATAATAACTACATTTTAAAAGATATTCTGTTTTTTGACAATGGTGGTTGCGCTGTTATTGCTGAACAGGAATACACTGTCGGTGATGACATTGTGGACCCTGCTTCAAAGAAAACCACACACGTTGATCATTATTATTTTAATGATTTAATTGTTTTCGGGATTTCTAAAGAAAATGTTTTAGCATGGAATATCCGTATTGCTAAGAACCAATATAGCCCGGACGATAAAGGATTTTATCATTCATATATTGCTTTTTCAGAATCAAATAAGATTAAAATCGTTTATAACGACAATAAATCTAACCTAAACAATAAAACAGCAGCAAAAACAAAACCTTTGAAAAACAACCCTGTGTTAACTCCCAAAGGTTTTGCTACCATCGCTTCTATCTATCCTGACGGAAGCTACGAAAAATACAACATGTTCAAAGATAATGACGAACGTTTTTTAATCATTCCCAATATGATTGCCAATATAGGAAAACGCTTCATGACTTATGCACAAGATGGTAAAAGCATTAAATTTGGTACATTTACTTTTGAATAACAGAAAATCTGAAATATAGAAAAAGGCATCTTTTCAGATGCCTTTTTCTATTTCTAAAACTCTACATACCATTTCAATTTCGCCCACTCATCTTCTGAAATAATCTGATGAATCATCAAGTCATTTGCATTATTGAATTTCCCTGATTTCTTTCTGTATTGGAGTATTGCTTTTACAGCTTCTTTTGTAAAATATGGATTCTGAATGAGTGTTGAATAATCGCCGGTATTGATATTTACTTTCTTTACTTCAAAAACATCCACATAAACATAGGAACTAATTTTATCAAACAACTCCTGACTCAAACCATATATTTCCCTTAATTGTTCTTTAGAGTAGAAACCACCCAGGCGGTTTCTATACCTTACTATACGCGAAGCAAATGAACTTCCGATTCCTGGTAAAGCATCTAATTGGCTGGTGTCGGCAGTATTTAACTCTACCATTTCTATTTTCTTTTCAAACTTTTTATAATTTCTTTGAGGTTCATTAGAATAAGTTTTTTTCACATATTTATGTTCCTCTGCCGTAATAGTCAAATAAGGGAGTATGTTATTGTAAATACTATCATTCATTCCCCATAGTTTCTTCACTTCATCGATCTGCTTAAACTTACCGCCTTTATGAATGTAATTTAACCACGTTTTTGACAAATGCTCATTTAAACCT
>CAZDUU010000192.1:0-5167 GCA_964508675.1 uncultured Bacteroidales bacterium
CCATTGTATATCTGCGTCGGTACCCACGAGATACATTTTGACGATTGTGTAAATATTGCAGAAAAAGCTAAACAGTTTAAAGTTGATGTGACGTTAAGGAAATGGGACAAAATGATACATGCCTTTCCACTTTTATCGCCACTTTTTCCTGAAGCAAAAAAAGCATTACAAGAGATTTGCGAATTTATAAAACAGCATACGAGCAATAATTTCTGAAGAAAAAATCTAATGATTGGCCAATCGTTTCCCAGCTTCTTCTAACCACTCTTACACAGAATCTGATTTATAGATAATTATATTTTTCTTCAACTTTTTTTTGAAAAGAGTAACAAAGAAGCGTCTATTTTTAAGGCAAAAGCAAGAAAAACAGAATCCATTAAAGGCCCTAAAAATTGCTACAAAACAAAGAAAACCCTATTCTAAAGTATTATACCCGTTGGAAATAAAGGATTGTCATTATTTTAATATATTAATTAGCTACAACACGCTATAAAAACGTCGAAGTTTTAATTGTTTCATGTATCCTACCTCATTTAAATTTTTTCAATAGATAACATAAACATAATCTTGCTATTTAAGCAATTTTATTTCTCATAAATATTATGCTTTTTTTTAAAAAAACTTTGCAAAGTTCATAACTATTTTATAACTTTGTATCTATTAACCTATAAAACTATATTAACTATGGCATCAACTATTACAATTACAATCGTAACGGGCAGAAAGAAACTTGATTGTACAGGTTTTGGCGTTTGCAAATTTTCTATTGATATTGCTCTTGGTGAAAGAGCAAAACTCACATTATCAGAAGAATGTGAAAAAATAGAACTGGAATTTCTTGAAAGACCACGAAAATTTGGTGATATTTTATTTGTCGATTCCGAAATTGAATTACCCAAAGAAGCAGCAGTTGCTTTAGGCTATGAAGCTATAACTGTTGTAAGAGGCGAATACAAGATGGATTATGTTAGATCTGTCTGGGGTAAGGCAATTGTATTAGTAAAACTCGGGAATAAAGTCATCACACCTTGTGAAGAATGTTAAGGCTTTTTAATAAAAACAACAGCAGAAATATTATTTTTGCTGTTGTTTTTTCTGTCATATTGTTTTCAATCCTTGGCTGTAAAACAATTCTATTGAAAGTTGTATATGGTTATCATAAACCAAGAATAGAAAATAAAGAAAGCATTTTAAAATTTGCTAATAAAAAAAAGTTAATTAAAGATAATATTTTTTCTTTCAGTGAAAATGATTGGTACTGGGCAATAAAAGATGCAAAATTTGCTAAAGATATTCCAGAAATATTAGTTTTCGACAAAAATGGTAGAATGATTAAATATAGGGAAGAAAATCAGTGTAATGCACAAGCATTCACTTTTATTTCTTCGCTTGACACTGCAAAAAAATACAACTACGACAGCTTATTAACATTAGAAAAACTTACCAGTAAACTTAGAGACTTAGACGGTAATTTTTCTAATTTTATAATTGAACAACCTACTGATTTCTATATATTTATTTTTTGGTCTTTATGGACAGGAAAATTGAATAAAGACCACGTAAAAATATGGGAAGAAGAAGCTATAAATAACAAAGGGTGTAAGATTAATATTATTAAAGTTAATATGGATTCTCAGGAATGGTGGACAAAACACTAAACATAACTTATTTTCCAATTAAACAGACTCGTTTTGTGCACTTAAACGAATGTGTAACATATTAGATAAGCACCTTGAATTCAAAAACTAAAGCTACACGAACGGTTAAAGTTGAAATCATTTTTTACTGATATTTCGCCCAATTAGCCCTTATCTCTTAAAATCCATCACGCAGATATTTGAAAAGCGTTTGTGTTTGCCTATGCTTACTGCAATAGTACTATAGGTCGGGTCTAAAATATTGCGGCGATGCCCGAGCGAGGGAACATTTTCGTCAATCAGCAACTGCATTACAATATCGAGCGGTGTTTCGTATCCAAACGACAGATTTTCGCCATCCAGGTATTTTTCTTTTATATTGTGACTGGTTTGCCCGCTCTTTCCCTGTTTCTGCGTAAAGGCTTTTGCTATTTTGTACAGCTTTTCGTCCACAACCAGAATTTTTAAAGGCTTTGCTTTGGACAAATCGCTCAGCAACGATTTTACATTTTTATCGGAGCGTTTGTATTTCAAAGAATCAGCATATGGTTTGACTACTTTTTCCAAAAACAAATCGGGATAATGCCTTACTAAGTTCACATATAGAATTACACTTTTTTCGTCGTCCGATAAAAAAGCAGATTCTTTTGCAGTATTACACTTCTGAAAAACACTGTCGGGAATAGCATTCTGTGCAAAAATCAGGTTACTGCATAAAACAAAAAAGGATATGAGAATTTTCGAGATCATACGTTTTAAACGAAAAACAGAGTTAAATGTTTTTGAAGTCTGAATATAGAAGGCAGAATACAGAAGTTAGAATACAGGAGTCAGAATATAGAAGATAGAAGATAGAAGACAGAAGGCAGAATATAGAATAAATTATGTAAGGATAGGTAAAAATCACCTTTGCGCTTACTGCCATTCCGGGTATCTTTATTTTAAATGAGAAGTAGAAATTTTCACTTTTTCAAATTTATTTCTTTTTAAATCTAAAATTTGAATTTTTAATTTAAACATTGCTTATCATTGTAAAAAATTTATGTATCAGGCACCTTTTGTCCCTGTATTAGTAGGAGTTATGGTAGCAGCTATCATCAGGCGAATTATCCGCAGGTTTTATCAATATAATGCGTTAAATCCTGCTCATGCACTCAGCATTGAAGAGCTGGGGCTGAGAAGAAACCATATGTTCAATCGTCTTATTCAACGCAAGGTTATTATCGAACCTACACAAGGCCGCTTTTACCTCGACGAAGAAAACTATGCAAGATTCAGAAAAGACAGGCTTTTAATTGCTCTAATTGCCATTATAATTGTATTTATTGCATTGGTTTTAGCAGATTTGTTAAATCATTCCTGAATAATTGTGAAAAGTACTTCTTTTTAAAACGGAAATTCCCAAGTGATAAAAAATTTTTTGTAGGTTTGCATAAAAAAAGATATGCAAAAAGTTCAGAACATTTTAATGGCCGTTTTTGGCATTGCAATCATTGCATTGTTCATTATTGTATTCTCAGGAAATAAAGGAACCACTGCTGCTTCAAAACCCGGAAAAGATAGTTTGGCCGGTGAACATAAAATTGCATACATCAACACCGATACACTTTTAAAGCATTACAAATTCTACGATATTTTAGAGCAAAAAATACTCGAAAAGCAAAAAAATGCCGAAAATGAATTAAGCCGTACCGGTGCTGCACTGGAAAAAGAAGCTGCCGAATTCCAGAAAAAAGTCCAGAACAACAGTTTTATCAGTCAGGAAAGTGCCCAGCGCCAGCAACAGGAACTCATGATGAAAGAACAGAATTTTTATAAACTCCGTGATGATCTGAACAATGAAATAGCCGACGAATTTCAGCGTTTGAACAAACAATTGCTCGATTCGGTCATCAACTTTATCAAAGTATTCAACTCCGATAAGAAATACGATTATATAATGAAAAAAGACGCTATTCTCTTTGGCGATGAAGCCATGGACATTACAGACACCATTGTAGTTCTTCTGAACAACCGTTTTGAAGGCAAAGAAAAATAAAAGATGAGTGTTTTAGCGCATTATCTTCATAAACACCAATTTTCAGCTCCTCAAATTAACGAAAAACCATCTGAAAAGCTTGGATTGATAGTGGTTCTTCCCTGCTACAACGAAGAAAATATTACCCGTATTTTGCAAAGCCTTTACGAATGCAATCAACCTAAATGCGATACAGAAGTTCTGGTTGTACTTAACTCACCGGAAAATGCAACTACAGAAGTATTCGAAAGGAATGCGTCAAGAAAAAAGGATTTTGAAGAGTGGAAAAAAACGCATTCATCATATAAAGTTCGTTTTTACATGCTCGAATTCCCTTCTTTGCCGTCTAAAGACGCAGGCGTGGGACTTGCGCGCAAGCTGGGTATGGACGAAGCTTCAGCACGCTTTATGTATGCTGAAAAAGAACAGGGTATTATTGCCAACATAGATTCCGACTGCACATGTAGCAAAAATTACCTGGTTGAAATCGAAAAACTTTTCAAAAATCCTAAAACAAAAGCCTGCTCCATTCGTTTTGAGCACCCGTTGGAAGGAAATGATTATCCTGTGGAAAATTATCAATCCATAATTCAGTACGAGCTTTATTTGCATTACTATGTACTTGCTTTCAGAAATACAGGGCATCCGTTTGCTTATCACACTATTGGCAGTTCTTTCGCTGTAAGGGCCAATGTTTATGCCATGCAGGGCGGGATGAACAAACGCAAAGCCGGTGAAGATTTTTATTTCTTGCAGAAAGTCATTCCGTTGGGACATTTTGCCGAACTCAGTACAACCTGTGTTTATCCTTCGCCCCGCTCTTCGGTAAGAGTTCCTTTTGGAACAGGAGCTTCTATCGAAAAAATGCTCAAAACAAACAATTACATCTACCACACATACGACATCAGGGCCTTTAACGATTTAAAAAACTTTTTCGGTTTGATAGAAAAGCTCCACACAACGGAAGAAACAGATAAGGCGTTGGAATATATCCAGGGGCCGCTGAAGCCCTTTCTTATCAAAAACGATTTTCACCTGCGAATGGAAGAAATTTTGAAAAACACTACTTCGCTCAAGTCTTTTATGCTCCGCTTTTATCGATGGTTCAATGCTTTTATTGTGCTAAAATACATGAACTACAGTCACGAAAACTTTTATAATCGTCAACCCGTAAAGGAAATGGCAAAGCAACTAATCGAAAATCATTATTCGGTTTCTGTTTACGAAAATTGTACAGACAAAGAACTGCTCAACAAGCTCAGGACGATAATATATAAAATCTAATGCAGGTCTTTCTGCATCCAGATAACATCAAAATTTTTATTAAATTTCTTTCCGATGCCCTGTAATCTGCCGCTCTCAATAAATCCGTACTTTTTATGAAAACTCAGGCTTTCAATGTTTCTGGAACTGATGCTGGCTAAGATTTTTGTAATTCCCATATTTTTGGCTTCAAGCTCCAGTTTATCCAGCGCCTGCTTTCCTATTCCTTTTCCAATAGATTCTTTTTTTA
>CAZDUU010000193.1:0-5166 GCA_964508675.1 uncultured Bacteroidales bacterium
CAATATAGTGAATCCGTAGAAACACATATATCGTCTATATAATAATATCCCTGAGACCCTATTCCTGAAAGAATTAATGTATCTGTTATATTATTATCATAAAAATTTCCTATAATAATGTACTTGTAAGTAGAATCGGCTATAAATGAACCAAATATTTTTGTCCAATGGTCTTTATCTGAAATGACCTCATTTGACTTAATATGTGAAAAATTAGTTATAGGGAAAATGTAAGTATTTAATGTTAGAGACGTTCTAAATAAAACTCCTATATTATTAGAAGCAATTTTACATGTATCTGGTAAAGATGCCTTTATCGAGACAAAGTACCTTTGTCCTACTACCAAAGGAGTAGTTAATTTTGCACCAATATATTCATTTACACTTACATTATAAGTTAAAATTCCTATATAAGCTTTACATGTTGAATCTGGTGGATACTGGTGTCCCATAAAATTAATTGGAACTGTAGAATAAAAAGAAGATGAACAAGCATTATAATAGTCTGGCGTTCCACCTATTCTATACCAATCCTTTGTTTTGCTTATTTGACTTATATTATCTGGGCACGCAACAGTATCTTCAAAACTCGGGTTCGGCACCAGGTTTTGGGCAAAACAAGTATAAAGTGAAAAAGTTAAAAGTAAAATTAAAAAGGTTGTTTTCATGTGTAATTATTTTTTTATTTTTAAATTATGGTCACATGGAATAAGCCTTTTGGACAAACTGCTTTTCTTAGTCATCTATGATAATTTTATTTTCGGTTAGTGTGATTTTTTATCTCATGTCTATTTCATACCTGCAAATTACAACAATGTTTCGAAATTAGCAAAAAAGAACCTATAAAATATTCATGTTATAAATTCAAAGAAACTCTTCAATTTTACATGGTAATACTTACACAATTAAAAAGTGCTGAAAAACATCTTTTATGAGCGATTTTCGATACAATTATTCAGCTATTCTTACTACCTTAGCAAGAAAAAAGTTATGGTAAATAATCTTCAGGACAGATTTTCAAATACGATTAAAAACAGCAAACGTTCTGTTATTCGTGAATTATTGAAACTTACTCAGCGTAAGGAAATTATCTCTTTCGCCGGCGGGCTTCCTGCTCCCGAATCTTTTCCGGTTGAAGAACTAAAAGGAATAGTTACCGAAGTACTAGACAAGGACGGTACTATGGCACTTCAGTACGGTGAGACAGAAGGTGATCTTTGCCTCAGAAAATCTTTAATCGAAAGATACCAAAAAGAAGGTGTCAGCATCGAACTAAAAAATCTTATCATTACAACTGCTTCACAACAGGGATTGGATTTATTGGCAAAAATTTTCATCAACCCGGGCGATAAAGTTATCTGCGGGCTTCCTTCATACTTAGGTGGTTTAAGTGCTTTTAGAAGTTATGGAGCTCAAATGGTAGGCGTTCCACTGGACGAAAAAGGTATGTGCGCCAAGACTCTTGACAAAACATTAGGAGAAATGAAAGCAAAAGGCGAAATGCCCAAGTTCATTTATATTATTCCCGATTTTCAAAATCCTGCCGGTATCACCATGCCCGAATCAAGAAGAAAAGAAATTCTCGAAGTAGCTTATAAGTACGACGTTCTGATTGCAGAAGACAGCCCATATCGCGAAATAAGGTTCGAAGGCAATCCTCAACCCATGCTTTACCAGATGGATAAAAAAGGTATCGTGATTACCCTTGGAACTTTCAGTAAAACATTTGCTCCCGGATTTCGTATCGGCTGGGTAATTGCAAATGAAGAAATTATTGACAAATTCGTAGTTGGAAAACAAGCCACAGACCTGTGTACCAGCGCATTTGTTCAAAAAATTGCAGCCAAATATATCGAATCAGGATTATTCGACAAAAACATTCAGCGTACCATCAATATGTACAGAGACAAACGCAATGCAATGTTGAGTTCTCTTGAAAAATACATGCCCGAAGGTGTACAATGGACTCATCCCGAAGGCGGGTTATTCTTATTTGTAACATTACCGGAAGGTATGGACAGCGAAAAACTCTTTTTAAGAGCCATAGAAAAAAATGTAGCTTTTGTACTCGGCAATGCATTCTATTGTGACGGCGGAGGCAAAAACACCATGCGACTCAATTTCTCATTTATGAGTATTGAAAATAACATCGAAGGAATTCGTCGTTTAGCTGAAGCAGTAAAAGAAGAAATGGCTGTAAATGCATAATTTCTTTCTACTGGCCTTACTTCCTAATTAACTATTTTATAACTTTGCAACAATCAAATATTTAGTCTATGCGTAAATTATTATTAATTTTTGTAATTGCATTTTTATCGTTGAGCCTCTTTGCCGACGAAGGCATGTGGTTATTGACCTTGCTGAATAAAAAATACAGCGATTTACAAAAGGCAGGATTAAAATTATCTGCCGATGATATATATAATGTAAACCACGCTTCGCTCAAAGATGCTATCGTCCAGTTCGGAAATGGCTGTACCGGCGAAGTTATTTCAAAACAGGGTTTGATTCTGACCAATCACCACTGTGGTTACGGACAAATTCAATATCACAGCACCGTTGAACATGATTACCTGTCGGATGGTTTTTGGGCAAAAACAATGAATGATGAACTTCCCAATCCGGGTCTGACCGTCAGCTTTCTGGTAAGAATAGAAGATGTTACCTCACAGGTTCTGAAAGATGTAACTGCAACCATGTCAGAAAGTGATCGTCTGGCAAAAATCCAGGAAGCAGCACAAAACATTGCAAAGGAAACAACCAAAGATAACGGCTATAGAGCTATTGTCCGCGATTTTTTTGGAGGAAATCAGTATTTATTACTTGTTTATAATATTTACACTGATATTCGTTTAGTGGGTGCTCCCCCATCATCTATCGGAAAATTTGGCGGCGATACAGATAACTGGATGTGGCCACGCCATACCGGCGATTTTTCTATGTTCCGCGTTTATGCGAATAAAGACAACAAACCGGCTACCTATTCAAAAGACAACCAGCCTTATAAACCGCTGCATTCTCTTCCTGTTTCTCTTGCAGGTGTACACCAGAATGATTATGTAATGATTATGGGCTATCCTGGAAGAACCAATCGTTATATGACATCATACGGGGTTGAAGAAGCCATAGATCGTATAAACCCTGCCATTGTTAAAATCAGGGACAAAAAACTTGCTTTATACCGTCAGGATATGAACAAAGATGCAAAAGTAAGAATTCAATATGCATCAAAATACGCCCGTACGTCAAACTACTGGAAATATTATATAGGTCAGACCAAAGGACTTAAAAGACTGCACGTGGTAGATACAAAAAAACAGCAGGAACAGGCATTCATGGATTGGGTGAACCAAAACCCCGACAGAAAAGCAAAATATGGCGATGTGTTCAAATTATATGAGGAAGCTTATACAAATCTAAAAAATTATAACCTTTTCAGAACATACCTTTCCGAAGCCGGACTCAGAGGAATTGATATTGTAGGCTTTGCAGGCAAATTCGTAGCCTTGTATAAAACACTGGAAACAGACACATTACCTAAAGAAAAGAAAGACAAGATTATTGAAAAGTTAAAATCTGAAACAGAAGACTATTATAAAGACTTTAATGCTCCCACAGACCAAAATGTACTTGCGGCTTTATCGGCAATGTTCGATCAGGATATTCCAGAAAAATACCTTCCAAGCGAATTAATAAGCATAAAAAAAGATTACAAAGGCAATTTTGACAAATATGCCAAAGAAGCATTCGAAGTTTCGTTATTCAAAAATAAAGAATCTGTTCTTGCATTTCTAAATGCTCCTGTTTACAAAAAACTCGATAAGGATCCTATCTTTGCATTAATGTATTCGATGGTTGGCGCAGGCAAGAAATTTGAAAGTGATGTACAGAAAGATAAAGAAAATCTGGTAAAAGCAGAACGCTTATATATTGGAGGTTTAATGGAAATGCAACCCGATAAAGTATTTTATCCCGATGCAAATTCTACTATGCGCTTAACTTTTGGGCATGTGTTACCCTACTACCCTGCCGATGGAATTTTTTATGATTACTACACCACAATGGACGGAATTATGCAAAAAGAAGATGAAAGCAGCTATGAGTTTAAAATTCCAGCCAGACTGAAAGAATTATGGAAAAACAAAGATTTTGGACCATATGCCGAAAATGGTGTTTTAAGAACCTGCTTTTTAAGTAATACGGATATTACCGGCGGGAACTCCGGAAGTCCTGTTATTAATGGCAAAGGAGAACTCGTGGGTCTTGCTTTTGACGGCAACTGGGAAGCTATGAGCGGAGATATTGCTTTTGAACCTGATTTACAACGAACTATCTCGGTTGACATACGTTATGTAATGTTTATCATTGATAAATATGCTGATGCTAAAAATCTAATCAAAGAAATTGAATTCGTTAAATAAGCATCATTACACTTTTTTCTGAAAAAATAACTTTTTTAATCAAGTAGAGAAAATATTTTATCTATTTTTGAACCATTATTCAATTCAAAAAAACATGGCAATGAAACAAATTATTGAGTGTGTACCTAATTTCAGCGAAGGTTGCAACATGGACATTATCAAGCAGATTACAGATGTTATTGAATCTGTTGAAGGTATTAAACTTATTGATGTGGACCCGGGAAAGACAACGAACAGAACTGTTGTTACTTTCGTAGGTGAACCCGAACCTGTTTGTGAGGCAGCATTTTTAGCAGCAAAAAAAGCTAAAGAGCTTATTGATATGACCAGACACAAAGGTGAACATCCCCGTTTCGGAGCTATGGATGTTTGTCCATTAGTACCGGTTGCTAATATCACCATGGAAGAAACAACTGAATATGCCCGTAAATTGGCAAAACGTATTGGTGAAGAATTGCAATATCCTATTTATTGCTATGAGTTTGCAGCATTCAGCCCCGAACGTAAAAATCTTGCCTATGTTCGCTCCGGCGAATACGAAGGATTAGCTGACAAATTACAAAAGCCGGAATGGAAACCTGATTTCGGACCTGCAGAATTTATACCCAAAACCGGTGCAACAGCAGTATCAGCACGTAATTTTCTTATTGCATATAACGTTAACCTCAATACTACATCAACCCGCCGTGCTAATGCCATTGCATTTGATGTACGTGAAAAAGGCCATCCGGTTCGCGAAGGGAAC
>CAZDUU010000194.1:0-5113 GCA_964508675.1 uncultured Bacteroidales bacterium
TCTGGGTGGAATTTTTATTCAGAGGAGTGCTCGTTATAGGTTTGTATAAAATACTTGGAAAAGATGCCATTATTCCTATGGTAAGCATGTATTGCTTTCTTCATTTTGGTAAGCCCTTGGGCGAAGCTATCAGCAGTGTCTTTGGCGGATATTTTTTAGGCATTCTGGCCCTCTATTCGCGTTCTATTGTTGGCGGCTGTTTTTTACATATTGGTGTCGCACTTTCGATGGATATCTTTGCCTTGATTAGAATTTCATAGAAGTATCTGTTATATTTATTTTGTATATCTTAGCACGTTTTTGATACGATAAAATGACTAAGTTTTTACTTTGCTTTGCACTTTTTATTTCTATTGCAGGATATGCCTTTTCACAGTCTAAGAATTTGAAGATAATAGTCAGGGACGAAAAATACGAGTTTTTGGCCGGTGCGCATGTTCAGATTACCAACAAACAAGACGGTTTACAAAAAAGTGCAGTGGCTGATGCCAACGGAAAAGTTGTTTTCGAAAATATAAATGATGGTTTGTATCTGCTGAAGATCAGTTTTATAGGCTATAAGACGGTAGAAACTTTATTAAAAGTTAACCCGGCTGCCAGAAGCTTTGAGTATAAGATGAAACCAGAGGCTTTGTCATTAAATGAAGTTATTGTTTCTGCACCAAAACCTCTTATTCGGCAGGAAGAAGATAAAACCATTATTGATCCGGAACCGGTAGCGAATACAAGCACCAATACCATGGAAGTTATAGAAAGCACTCCCGGTTTGTATGTAGATCAGGACGGTGGAATTTATATTTCCGGAATGACACCGGCGGCCATTTACATTAACGGACGTGAACAAAAGCTGAGTACCCAGGATCTGGCAACAATTTTAAAAAGCCTGCCTCCTAACAGTGTCGAAAAAATAGAAGTTATAAGGAATCCTTCAACGAAATATGATGCAGCAACTACCGGTGGAATTGTGAATATCGTTTTAAAGAAAGGAGTAAAACTGGGACGCTTTGGGTCAGCGAGTATCGGTGCAAACCAGGGATATCTGGGAAGCCGGTTTGGCGGATTTACGCTTAATAATAGTAATAATAAGCTGAATACATACATTAATTTTAATTTTAATAGCGACGGACGATATGACAATACAAATTCTAACCGAAGGCTGACAAATGATACATTGCTGAAGCAGGTTATTGAAAATAAATCGCGCTCGAATCAGGGATTATTGGGCTATGGCTTATCGTATGATTATAATGACAGCCTGAATTTTAGCTATGATGGAAGAGTTAATGCAGGGCTTCGTTCTTCGCTGAGTGAAAGTGACAACGATATTGAAGCAGAACAAAATCTCATGAACAGCACTAATACAACCGAAGACAATGTAAGTTTCATTAATATTCAACAGGACCTTGGAATGTTGTATAAAATGGACACTTTGGGTTCGCAATGGGAAAATAAATTAAGTTACAGCTTTAACTCAAACAACTCTTTGCAGGATTACACAAGTATTTTAAATGCTCCAATTTATCAAAAAAATACAGGAAACGGTGAAATAGATCAAAAGAGACATTTTCTGCAATTTCAATCTGATTTTACTTATAATCTTCTGGCAAAAATTAAACTTGAAACCGGTATCAAAAGCAGCCTTCAAAGTCTTATAAATAATTCAGGCTATTACATTGACAGTAGCGGGTATTCAGTAAATGATTTGGATAAAACAAGGTCGTTTAAGTATTTTGAAAATATCAATGCGGTTTATGCCCAGGCAAGTAAGAAGCTGATTGCTGAAATTATTTTAAAAGCCGGTATTCGTGCCGAGCAAACCTATATGGATGGCAGGCAAACGACTCCTCAGGACACAAGCTTTAAACAAAACCGGATCGACTTCTTTCCTTATATTTATTTAAGTCGTCGTTTAATTAAAATGATGGGAATAGAGCTTTTTACTTACATTATTTACAGAAGGACCATAACGCGTCCTGATTATCAGGAGCTTATTCCGGCTATCAGATATGTGGATGAGTTTACTTACGAAACAGGAAATCCTGCTTTAAAACCTCAATATACGGACAATATTGAATGGAATATCAGTTTTAACGACTTTCCGGTTTTTGCATTGGGAAGAAATTTTACTCATAATCTTTTTTCATCCGTGATTTATAAGGACAGTTTTAATTCTGGCCTTTTAATCAGAACGACAGATAACATTGGTTATGATAAGGAAACCTATCTCAGGGGAATGATAGGTATTCCTCCAGGAAGAGTATATTTTTTTGGTCTTGGAGCTCAGTACAGTATGAATGAATATGACGGGCTTTATCAAAATCAGCCATTAAAGTATAAACACGGCAGCTGGCGGTTCTTTACATTTCATCAATTGAAAATCACAAAAGAAACAAAATTAACTGTCAGCGGATTTATGATGACCGATGGTTTTTGGAATTTTTATGAGCTTAAAAACTTTGGCCAAATTAACATAGGCCTTACTCAGAATTTTCTTGACAGAAAACTTACCGTTACCGTAAATATGCGTGATGTGCTCAGAACCAATGTAAATAGATTTACTTTCAATCAGGGTGGCATATACAGCTACGGAGACCGATATACTGATAACCAGCGCATCGGAATAAACATTCGTTATAACTTTGGTGTCAAGACCAAAGAAGAGAAGAAACAGATGTTTAAAATGAACGAGGAAGAATCGAACTAATATTAAGAAGTCAAAACTCATAATTTATTAATCCTCCTTTTGTCATACTGAGGAGCATTGTGCTGAGTCGCGACAAAGTTGTCTCCTTGCTACACAGAACTCATAGAATTCAGAACATTAGAAAACGAATGTTGAAGTAAAAAGATAGAACACAAATGACAGTTATAGCATTTTTTGTTATTTAAAAACTTCGTAATTCAGCACATAACCGTTATTACTGCCGGCAACAAGGAAATAAGTCTTTATGGGTGAGCTGAACTGACTGATGCTAAACGGGGAAATCCCTTTCAACGGGAAGCTGTTTGGCATTTTTCCGTCTTTGTCAACCAAAAGTAGGCTTCCATTACAAACTAGTCCGATTTTATGCTTAGCCATCGGGAATTCGAAATAAAAAGGTTTATACGAAACCTCTGAAGGTAAAGAATAATTGAGCATAACTTTTTTAGTGCGCGAGTATATAATCAGGTCTTCGCCATCAACGAAGATAAAATCAGAGTATCCGTCACCATCCATGTCGTTGTAAAGGAAATAATGATTGGTATTGCGTTCGTCAAGACGCAGGTTTTTCATTTTTCCATCCATGCCGATAAAACAAATATTGCCATAAATATCGTCTATAACAAATCGGGCTTCGGTTTCGGGATTTTTAGGTTCAAAATAGAACATGGCATTATGATTTATCGGAATATGCTGACTTACCGGGACACTGGCTTTCCCTTCCTTGTTTAAAATATAGAAGTTCAGAGAATCGGCAAAAAAGAGATAGTCTTTTTTATCATAAAAAACATATTGAACAGGCTGGTATAATTGGTGGTTAGTACTTTCGAACTTCCATGTTTTATCAATTTTACCGGCAAGTGTGTAGCAATAAACCTTTTTGTCCTTGCAGGCTACAAAAATTCGCGATTCTTTGTTGTTGTATGTAATGTAATTAATCCCGTTGGTGGCCAGCGACTTCAGTTTTATTGGGAAGTTTTCGATAATATCACCGTTCCGGTCAACCAGATAGATATAATTTCTGGTGCTGAACAGATATTGCAACCGCTTATTTTTCATCATGTCGATTTGAAAAACTTCACTCATTATTTTTTCCGGAATATTATTCTTCCAAAGTATCCGGCCTGAATTATTCAGCAGGTAAATAGTGTTTGCGTTATCCTGAACAAAAATTTCTTTTTCCTGGGTATTGTGATTGACAACAAAAACAGGTTTCATACTGATCGTTGTATCTAATTTGCTTTCCCAAACCGTATGAGTATTTTCCTTTATTTCCGGGCTGTACCGGAAGTACAGACTTGTGTAAATCATATTATTGTTGTTAGAGAGCTGGCAACTGAAAGCATCCATCTGGCGGATAATATCAAAATTTTCCTGTATGACTTTGAAAAGCTTGGGATTCAGCACTTCGCGCAGGAATGTTTTTGCCTGGGCAATGTCGCAGTAGAAAAGCATGTTTGATTGTTTGTCGAGCATATCGGTATAAGAACGATAGAGTGGTTCGTTTTGTAATGTCTTTTTTAGCGAATTAGCATATATAATTCTTTGTAAAGCCTGTTTAGAGCGTGAGAAAACAAGATAATTGTCGATGAAGGTATAATATTTAGCTTTTGCCTGCGAAAAACATTTTCCGAAGAGTAATTCCGGGGCATTCTCTGCAGGGAATACATTTGCAGGAACATTTAAATCATTATCGAGTTTAATAGTAGTTTCGTAATCAGAGAGTTTTGTTCCTTTTAATTGTGCATAATCTATCAGAACACTGTCTAGAATACTCTTTGCTGTTGATTGATTATCGGTATTTACAATAAAAAATACATCGTCGCTGTTAAGACTGTCGTTTGATTCGGGAGTTGATGCGTAAGCTAGTCCGCATTCCTGATAAATAAGTTCGTTAAACAGTTTGAGCAAATCAATGGACGTCTTTTTCTTTATAGCATCAAGGTTTGCATCACGTGTTTTTTTTAAGCCATAGGCTTCGAGAAATGTTCCATATCCTTCCTGCCATGATTTAAATTCTTTCATGCTTAAAAAAAGGAAAGTGTGGCTTTCTTTAGGTAATATTTCAGGAATAGTAAACGAAACCTGCTCCTGGTTAGAGAATAGTTTTAAATAATTAACCAAAGAGTCGCCATGGTCTATAAAGCCATTCAAAAGAAACATATTTTGAGAAGCATGTAAGTCAATTGCCGACCAGTCGGCAATGGTTTGCTTCATTATGGGAGACTTCTGAATGTAGTCGCTTACCCAGTTTTTCCATATACGCTGAAAAAGTTTATTGTTTATAAATACGTTTGCTTCTACATTTTGGCCCGAAGTCTTTAGCACTTTTTCGAACGAAGGGTTATCAAAAAGAGAATAATTGCTATGTGCCTGACGTATTACGTTTTCTATCATCAACGATGAGTTGGC
>CAZDUU010000195.1:0-5075 GCA_964508675.1 uncultured Bacteroidales bacterium
CAGTCTAACCGTTCCCGTAAAAATCATCTGCGATTCTTTCAAAGCACTGCATCCCGATGTTCAGATACTTACCGAAGCCTGCGGGAGCAAGCAATGCGCCAGGAACATCACCGACCTGCACAAAGATTGCGATGTTTTTATTTCAGCCGATTATAAAGTCATTGACGACATGCTCATGCCTCAATATGCCACGTGGGATATTCCATTTGCAAGCAACGAAATGACAATTGTTTTCAATCCAAAATCGAAATATGCCGGCGGGATCAATAAAGACAACTGGTACGAAATACTGCTGAAAAATGATGTAGCGTTCGGGCGTTCCGATCCAAATTCCGACCCGTGCGGTGTTCGTGCTGTATTGACTTCGAAACTGGCAGAAAAATATTATAACAAAAAAGGTCTGGCCGATAAACTGCTTGCCAAAGACAGGAAATACATTCGCCCCAAAGAAACAGACCTGCTGGCACTGCTCGAAACCAACGAACTCGATTATATTTTTCTATACAAATCCGTTGCAGAGCAGCACCATCTGAATTTTATAACCCTGCCCGACGAGATCAACCTCAGGAACAAAGAAATGGCCGAGCTATACAAAAGCGTTTCTGTAGAAGTCAACGGTTCCAAACCCGGAGAGAAAAAGACCGAATACGGCGAACCTATGATATACGGCATTACCATTCCCACCACGGTAAAAAATCCCAAAACGGCCGAAGCTTTTGTGAGCTTTTTCCTTACCGAAGGTGCTAAAATTCTGGAAGAGAACGGACAGCCGTCGGTCATTCCGTCCACGACTGCATCGTACGATAACGTTCCTGATATTTTCAGAAAATTTGTAAAAAAGCCCTGACAGATGAAACATTACAACAGTTTTTATTTACTGTTTGCATTTCTGGGCGGTCTGTTGCTGCTGTTTATCGTGGCACCCATAATGGGCATGTTCCTTTCCACCACACCCACCGACGTTTTCGACACGCTGAAAGACACCGAAGTCAGTCAGAGCATCTGGCTTACGCTGGGAGCCTCCATTTTGGGAACATTCGTTTTTGCTTTGGCGGCTATTCCGTTGGCTTACCTCCTGGCACGTAAAAATTTTCCGTTAAAAAAACTGGTCATCGGGCTGGTCGATTTGCCCATCGTTATTCCGCATACAGCAGCAGGTATTGCATTGCTGGGACTTGTATCGAGAAATGCTTTTTTAGGAAGATCGGCCCATTTTCTGGGTTTTGATTTTGTAGGTTCTTTGGCCGGCATTATGGTAGCCATGGCTTTTGTGAGTCTTCCGTACCTGATAAGTGCTGCACGCGAAGGCTTTGCCAATGTTCCGGAAAGGCTCGAAAAAGCAGCCATGAACTTAGGCGCATCACGAACAACGACTTTTTTCAAAATATCACTTCCGCTGGCATGGCGCAGTATCATTTCGGGTTTTATACTTATGTTTGCCCGTGGTATCAGCGAATTTGGTGCAGTGGTCATCATAGCTTACCATCCCATGACCACGCCGATACTGATTTATGAGCGCTTTGGATCGTTCGGATTGCAGTATGCCCGACCTATTGCCGTGATTGTTATTCTTATTTCACTGATAATTTTCCTTTTACTGAGACTTTTAGCCGGAAAGAATAAACATGCTTAAAATAAAAGACATATCCATCTATTTCCCGTCATTTTCGCTTCGGAACATCAACCTCGAAGTAGAAGCCGGCGATTATTTTGTTTTGTTGGGCAGTTCAGGTTCAGGAAAAACCGTTCTGCTCGAAACGATTGCAGGCATGATAAGTCCACATTCAGGCGAGATTTTTCTGCGCGACAAAAATATCACTCACGAAAAAATTCAACATCGCAAAATAGGGATTGTCTTTCAGGATTATGCTCTTTTTCCTCATTTATCGGTTTTTGAAAACATTGCCTTCCCGCTGAAACAGGAAAATATTCATAAAAAAGAACTGGAAACAATTGTTCATCAACTGGCAAAAGAACTTGAAATCAGTCATTTGCTGCAACGCAAACCTCACGGACTTTCAGGAGGCGAAATGCAGCGTGTAGCCCTTGCCCGTACTTTAGCCATGAAGCCCGATGTGCTTTTGCTCGATGAACCTCTGTCGGCATTGGATGCTAAATTGCGCAGGGAAACCCGCATGCTGCTCCGCAACCTGAATCGCAAGGGACAGACCATCGTACACGTCACACACGATTACGAAGAGGCGGTAGTACTTGCCAACAAAGTAGCTGTGATAAGCAATGGCACCATTGAGCAAACCGGATCGCCATTGGAAGTGTTTCAGAATCCCAAATCTGCTTTTGTAGCCAGCTTAGCGGGAATAAAAAATTATTTTCAGGCTGAGATCATCTCCTGCAACGAGGAAAAGCAAACTGTAATTGCAAGGATAGAAGATAAAATGGAGGTTGAAATTACAGCTCTTCAAAAAACAGGCAAAGGAATGCTTATCATAGACAGCAACGAAATAACGCTCTCACCTGAAAAGCAGGCGGATGCTATAAATCAATTCCAGGGGACAATAAAAGATATTATTAATCACTTACACGGAATGGAAATCCTCGTTGACATCGGGGTTCCTGTTGTGGTAAATCTATCTGCTGAAGCACTTCAAAAACCACCCGCCAAAATCGGGGAAAATGTGTGGATTGGGTTAAAAATGGAGGCTATTAAGTACATAGAAAGCAGATGATGTAATAATTAAAAGTTAATCGCTTTCGCTTAATTCAAAATTAAAAGTTAAAATGCCCCTCGCTGTCATATCGTCTCTTTGTTTGCAACGAGACGAAGTATCTTCACTCTACACAATTCTCTTAAATAATAGAATCATACAAAAGAGCACTTACTTATTTAATTTTGTGAAGTATTAAATTGGTAAAAAAAGATTCCGGATTAAATCCGGAATGACGTAAACGAGGCTGGCTGACATTTCCCAATTCGTCATGCTGAACTTGATTCAGCATCTCTACAACCCAAATTTCTAAGAAACCAGAATATCAAATAAAGAATTACATTAGAATACAGATATGACAGATTAATATTTCTGCGTTTATCTGCTTAAATCAGCTTTATCCGTGTGCAATATTTATTTAGTAATTAATGATAAGATTCCAAATCAAGTTTGGAATGACGTAAACGAGGCTGGCAAACACTTCACAATCCGTCATGCTGAACTTGATTCAGCATCTCCTCAAACCCAAATTTGAAGACTTTTACGCTCCTTGCGGTAAAAAAACTCTAAAATCTCTCAGGAAGGAATGATGCTCTTAATTACTCCGCACTGAAAATCCTTATTTCCTTAATAGCTTTTACTGCTCTGTCGGAGAAATAATCCTGTGCAGGGAAAAGCGAGAAAGCTCCGAATTTCTTATCCGAGCTTTTGTCAATTAAAAGAACTTCGGCGTAATCGTTTCGGTTAAAAAGTTCTGAAAAAGTATAAACACAACGGAAACCGTCTTTTGCGATGACTGCAACCATCATTTTTTGAATATCTTTCTTGTTGAATTCGGCATATTTCTTCAAAACGTCTTTCAGCATCACGCCTTTGAAATCGTTAATCCCGTGAATCCCTTTTCCCCTTCCGTAAAAAACGGTCGAATAAGTCTGTTTGAACATATTCGAAGGATATTTTGTGATGGAATCAATTTTCTGATCGTTCTTAAACACCTGAATGGTTGGTGTGTAAGCATTGGGCATTTCTTTAATCACCGGATAAGATTTCTGGAACGAGCGAACCGTTATTTTGGTAGGAGAAGAAATGTTGCGTTCGGTAACTAAGTCTGAAGCAATAACCAGTTTCGATTCTGTGGGAAGAGGCCATAAATCCTTTGTTTTAGTAGGAACTATACGTGACACTTTTGTAGCAATAATAATCTCGTGACGATGAACAGGGTAATAGATTTCGCCCCAGCTTACCAAAACTTTTTCGCCTTTATTGTTTTCTATCTCAACCCACACATCAATCATAGAACTGAATTCGGCTTCGAGTTTTTTCTTTACAACAACATTGTTGAGAATGTCGTACAGCGAATAACCATCGTAACGATAAGCTCCTACAAAAGTGTCTTTAGCTCCATTGAGTACAGCTTCTTTTACAATGACTGAACGCAAAGGAAGTGTGGTTAAATCTATTTTTTGAGGATTGCCCACTTCGCCTGCTATTTCAACAGATGAAAAAGGCAGGTTAATGGTTTCGGTATTATCATAAAAATCGTTGGTTTTGTCTTCTGTATCTTGTGCTAACACAGGAAACGACAAAATAGACATTGCAAAAAGCAGGTAAAAAAAGATGTTGTTTTTCATATTCATTTAGTTTAAAAATTATATCTCAATGAACCATTAATAAGCCTGCCCGGGCAGGTTTGAGCACTGCTGGTCACATATATTTCATTAAAAATATTTTCGATACTGAGGCTTGCCATCAGGCCTTTTACGATTTTCCGGTCGAAGCGGATGTTTACCGTTGTGTAGGCCGGATACATATCGGTTTTCAGGTATTCTTCGTCCACGGAATTCCAATCGTTTATCCATGTTTTTCCGATATATTTAACTAAAAGGGTGGAATTTACAAATTTATTTCGCCATGTAATGCCTCCACTGATTTTGTGTTTAGGGACATCGGTCAGGTATTTTCCGGTGAGGTTTGAATCTACTTTGGCATCGTTAATTTTATCTTCTTTTATCTGTGCATGTGTGTAAGAATAATTGACAAAGACCGAAATATTTTCTTTAAAATCGTATTTCAGCTCTGTTTCGGCTCCGTATATTTCTACTTTTCCGATATTGCTCATCGTAAGCACGGGAGCTTTTTTATAACCCATGTTTACCGAGTCGCCGGTGCTTACCAGGTACATAAAATCACAACCAATGCTGTAAAAAACAGACCCGTTTGCTTTTAAATTTTTGGAAATGGCTTTATCTGCGCCCATTTCGTAAGTTGTAATGAGCTCTGGTTTAAGGTCGGGATTTGCAACGCTGAAGCCCTGTCTTTTTTTTCCGGTACGTGTCATATCGTCTAAAATCGGCGCCCTGAAACCTTTTGCTACAGTTATATATATTCGGTCATTACGCGAAAAAAGAT
>CAZDUU010000196.1:0-5066 GCA_964508675.1 uncultured Bacteroidales bacterium
GTTGTACATAAAACATTTTCACTAAAACGAACAACGGCCTGATTTTGTCCACAGGCAGGAGATTGTACGATGTTGTATAGATAAGGACCTATATTGTCTACAACATGAGCAGAGCCCCCAAATCTTATTGAATAACCATTTTGAGAAGAAGTAAAATTACTAACGTTTACAACGTAGGTTTGTCCTGCAGTAACATTTAATGCTGCGTTAAACGGGACATCTCCAGCACTACCGCAGGATAATGTTGACCCTCCATTTGGACCTGTATTTCCATCTGTTGCAGAATAGTTACAGCTTACCTGTAAGCTAGGGTTTGAATAAATATCAGCACATTCTGCATTGGTTAGATTATATACAGCCCAGTCATAGTCGTCACTACTTGAGTTTGGAGTAATCTGGAAAGAGAGTGTCCCTGATGACTGAACAGTAAAAGTGTACCATACATCATTTTTTTCACCAGATAAAAGACAGTTACCCGGACAACCTCCGGTTGTAGATATTTCACCCGCAATATTTCCTGTTCCCGAATATGATGTAGTTGTAGAATAGGTTGAGTCACAAAGTGGAATAGCACCTGCACAATCCTGAGTGTTTGGAGCAACTGAAGTTCCACATGAAATAGTAGCAGCCCAGCCGGCATAACTATATACTGAGCCATCTGAAGTAAAGCGAAATGTTAAGTAAGTTCCGGTAGAAGTAATTGTTCCGGGAGATGTCGAGCCGGAGTATGAGCCGATTAATGTGCTTGCAGTACTTGGGCCATCATAAATATACAAATAGTCATAACCACTTTCAGTTGCAAAAGCAGTAAAGGTTGCTGTAACGTGAGTTCCATTACTTGAAACAAAGGTCATGGTATAATCTTCACTATTTTGGTAGGTACTTCCACTACCACCACTATCATAAAAGGTTCCGGAGCATGTGGAAACAGAACCACCACTGCTGATCAGGTAAGTTTGACCGAAAATGAAAACAGATGATAAAATTAAAAATGAAAGGGTTAAAGTAAACTTTCTCATAGCTATAGGTTTATAACCTGCAAATATATAATTTTTTTTCAAAACCAAAAAAAATGTTAATAAAATTAAATCAAAGAAAATCAAAATATTAGTTTCTTTTTTTTATAAGGCTTAATAGCTTAGTTTAAAATCAAGCTAAATCATTGTTGATAATATCTGATTTATTTTCCAACAAAGGTAAATTTACGTTACATGAAATGATAAGAAATGCAAAACAAAAATATTTTTTCAAATTTATTAGTACTTTTGTGCTAATGGAAAAAAAGAAAAAGTCCATATTT
This sequence comes from uncultured Bacteroidales bacterium, assembly GCA_964508675.1. GTDB lineage: Bacteria > Bacteroidota > Bacteroidia > Bacteroidales > GWA2-32-17 > Ch61. Next base: position 1,301 of record CAZDUU010000196.1, read on the forward strand.
GCCAGGTGGAAACACAAGTATCGCCTTATTCTGTATAACGACAATACTTTTGAAGAAGCCTTAAATTTCAGACTTTCAAGATGGAATGTTGCTGTTTTAGTTGTGTTAGGATCTTTTTTGATTGTAATTTTCACTACATTCATTATTGCTTATACACCTCTGAAAGAATATATTCCAGGATACCCGGATGCAGAAGCACTTCAAAAAGCAAAATCGAACCAGGCCTATATTGATTCGATTGAAAAGAAAATGCATTTGCAGGAAAAATATCTGAATAATCTGAAATATCTGCTTCTTTATGGTGAACCTATTACAAAACAGACGGTAGCTAATGCTGACACCAGCAAAAACTATAAAAATTTAGTACTAGACGCAACGCCCGAAGATTCTGCTTTCAGAAAGCAGGTTGAACAGGAGGAAAAGTATAACCTCAGTCATGAAAAGACTTTACAATCTTTATTTGTTCAAAATCATTATTTTTCTCCGGCGAAAGGAATTATCGTAAATAAATTCAACAGAAATCAGAAGCATCTGGGAGTTGATATTGTGACTAAAGCAAAAGATATGGTTTTTTCCATTCTTGACGGTCAGGTAATATATGCCGGTTACACCTCTCAAACCGGTTTTATGATTATCATTCAACACAAAGAAAATCTATTATCCATTTATAAACATCTTGATCAGATTTTTCCGGCTATAGGAGATAAGGTTTATGCAGGAGATGAAATAGGTATTGTAGGGAATACCGGCGAAATCACCACAGGACCTCATCTTCATTTCGAATTATGGTATAAAGGACAGGCCATTAATCCGGAAAATGTAATGACTTTTTAATCAAATGAAAAAACAATCCGTTACTATACTCGGCTCAACAGGATCTATAGGAAAGCAATCGATAGATGTCATTCTCTCGAATCCGGAGTTGTATGAAATTGACCTTTTAACAGCTTATCAAAATGTTGATTTGCTGATAAAACAGGCCATAAAAACCCAGCCCAATGCTGTAATTATTTACGACGAATCAAAATATGATCTTTTAAAACAGCAATTGGCACATCTTCCGATAAAAGTTTTTGCTGGTGAAAAATCGGTGATTGATTACATTGACGCATCCGCTTGCAATACAGTTATTGCGGCCATTATGGGCTTTGCCGGCTTATTGCCTGTAATAAAAGCTATTGAAAAAAGAAAACGCATTGCGCTGGCCAATAAAGAAACTTTGGTTGTAGCCGGTGAAATCATTAAAAATCTGGCAGAAAAATATCGTGTAAGTTTTATCCCTGTTGATTCTGAACATTCAGCATTATTTCAATGTTTAGTTGGAGAACCCATCAATTCGGTAGAAAAGCTCATATTAACAGCTTCAGGCGGTCCATTTAGAAACCTAAGTGCAGAAGAGTTACAAAAGGTTACAGCAGAGCAGGCGCTTTGCCATCCAACCTGGAACATGGGCAGAAAGATCACCATTGATTCAGCTACTTTGATGAATAAAGGTCTGGAAGTTATTGAAGCATACTGGCTTTTCGGCATTCCGACCAACCAGATAAATGTGCTTGTTCATCCGCAATCCATTATTCACAGTATGGTGCAGTTTACCGATGGAAGCATAAAAGCTCAGTTAAGCCTTCCCGATATGCGTTTGCCCATTCAATATGCACTTTCTTTTCCCGAACGTCACGAAAACCCGTTTCCAAAAATTGATTTTAAATCGATTCGTTCATTGGAATTTTTTGAACCTGAAACATCAAAATTTCCTTGTTTACCTTTAGCTTTTGAAGCATTGGACAAAGGCGGAAATACACCTTGTGTCCTCAATGCTGCCAATGAAATTGCCGTGGATGCATTTCTGAAAAATAAAATTGACTTTTACGGAATTCCTAAAATAATTGAGCAATCTATTTCTAAAATATCGTTAATACAACACCCAACGATACAACAACTTATAGAAACTGACAAAGAAACTCGTATCTTTGCAAATTCATTAATTTAAACTAATTTTATGAGCGTAGTGTTAATCAAGGCTTTACAACTAATTTTAAGCTTATCCATTTTAGTTATCATACATGAATTCGGGCATTTTTTATTTGCCAGACTTTTCAAAACGCGGGTAGAGAAGTTTTACCTCTTTTTTGATCCCTGGTTTTCCTTATTTAAAAAGAAAGTTGGAGATACCGAATATGGTGTTGGCTGGATACCCTTGGGTGGTTATGTAAAAATATCGGGGATGATTGACGAATCCATGGATAAAGAGCAAATGAAACTGCCTCCGCAATCCTATGAATTTCGTTCCAAGAAATCGTGGCAGCGTTTGTTGATTATGATGGGCGGCATTATCTTTAATGTGGTTTTGGCTTTTCTTATATACAGCATGGTGTTGTTTACCTGGGGTGAAAAATACCTGCAAAATTCTGAGGTAAGCTATGGAATCATGACCGACTCGCTGGGAACTTCTATCGGATTAAAGAACGGTGATAAAATCCTCAGCCTAGACAATAAGCCCATTGACGATTTTAGACGAATAACTGCTGATATTGCCCTAGAAAATGTAAAAACAATCCAGGTTTTAAGGAATGACTCAGCCATTGAAATAAAATTACTCTCTGATTTTGTTGGTAAATTAATTAAAGACAAAACATTCCTTGAAGTCCGGATTCCGTTTATTGCCGATGAGTTTGCCGATAATTCAACAGGTAAAAAAGCCGGAATTCAAAAGGGCGATCGAATTATTGCCATTAATGACAATAAAACAGAATATTTTGACGAAGTACGTGACCAACTTTCAAAACTGAAAAACAAACAGGCCTCTGTCACTTTGCTCAGAAATAATGATACGGTAAAAGTTACGACACAAATATCAGAAGAAGGGAAACTGGGTATTTTCCCATTGGGCGATCTGGAAAAATTCTTTAAACTGAAAGATGTTCAATATGGCTTTTTTGCATCATTTCCTGCCGGAGTTGAAAAGACTTTTTCGATGCTCGACAGCTATATCAAGCAGTTTAAGCTTTTATTTTCACCTGAAACAAAAGCTTACGAATCATTAGGCGGATTTATTTCTATTGGGAAGTTTTTCCCTGCCGAGTGGGATTGGCTTTCGTTCTGGACAATGACAGCCTTTCTTTCCATCATTCTGGCATTTATGAACTTTTTGCCCATTCCCGCTTTAGATGGTGGACATGTATTGTTCCTTTTATACGAAATTATTACCCGCCGCAAACCATCGGATAAGTTTTTGGAATACGCCCAGATTACCGGAATGGCTATTCTGTTTGCACTGTTGATTTTTGCAAATGGAAATGATATTATTAAGCTATTTAAGTAGGTTGTATATTTTTTCAGCAATTTCGTACTCCACGCCTCTTCCCATCAGATAACGAATCAGTTTTTGTTTGCGAATATAAGAATCGCTGTCTTTTATACTTTTCCATTTTGATTTTGCAATAGCTGTGAACGCCTGAATGTATTTTTCTTCCTCTATTTCTTTAAGCAATTCCTGAAATAATTCAGCGTTGATGCCTTTTTGCCTGAGTGCATATCGGATTTTTGTAGTTCCCCATTTACTCAGAAAAAGTTTATCGTGGACAAATGCCTCTACATAACGCTCTTCGTTTATAAAATTTTGTTTTACCAGCTCCTGAATAAGTTTTTCTTTATCTCCTTCATTTAATTCAGATTTAGTAAGCTTTTCGCGAATATCGTATTTACAATATTCTTTTGCAGAGCATAAGCGCTGCATTCGCTGGAGCCAATTCTTATATTCATCCAT
>CAZDUU010000197.1:0-5044 GCA_964508675.1 uncultured Bacteroidales bacterium
TTTTTAAGAGCAGTAAAAGTGGACGCTGGTGGATGGAAATTCCGCTACCTAAGACCGATTTCAAAAAGAAATGGTTAGTTGCATGTGACGAGGATGATTATCTTTTAGCAGTAAATGGAGTTGTTCCTGATAAATGGTACCAGTCTTTTCAAAAAGTTATGTAAGTATGACAAAAATCATATTTGTGACTTTAACACAATTTCTCTTAATTATCAACGTTTAACTTAAAAAATGTTAATCAAAATGACTTATCAACAAATTTTTTTTATAAGTAATTTCAAAAAATATAATCAGAAAAGTACAATGTATGAAACTTTTTTTGTACTTTTAGCGTTAAAATCGGAAGTATTTTTATGTTATCAACAAAAAAATGTTGAAAAAATTTTATCATATTAAATTTTTTTACTTACTTAGCCAGTTGTAAAATGGGAGCTTTTATACATAGTACAAATAGCAAAAGAAATTATATGAAACGATTATTATTGTTGGTGTTTATAGGAGGTCTGGTGGGCACAACCTTTGCTCAGCAAGACCCCCAAGTTAGTATGAATAAATACAATATTCTTCCTGTTAACCCGGGTTTTGCCGGAAGCAATGGTGCTATTTGCGCGTCATTATTATATCGTCAGCAGTGGATGGGCTTTGATGGAGCACCTAAAACCATGATTTTTTCGGGCGATATGGCTTTACCGGAATTTAAAAGTGGTGCAGGAATAAATATTATAAGTGATAATGTTGGTTATGAAAAGAATGTTTATTTTAACTTGAATTACGCTTATCATTTACAACTTGGTGATGGAGATCTGGGAATTGGTTTAGGATTAGGTCTAATAAACAAATCATTAGATGGAGAATGGGTTACTCCAGATAAATTAAATGGTGTACAACAAAATCCATATGCTGACCCTGCAATACCTCATTCTGAATCCCATATTGTGTTTGATGCAGATTTTGGTTTATTTTATCGCTCTAAGGATGATAAAATCTATGGAGGAATTAGTTCCACTCACTTAACTCAGCCTCAGTTAAAGTTTGAAGCAGGAAAACTGCCATATGTTCGCCGTCATTACTATGTTAATGTTGGTTCATTTATAGAAATGCCTGATAAAAACTGGGGTTTATGGCCTTCAGCTTTTATAAAATATGACGGAGCCACAGCACAATATGACTTAAATCTTATGGTAGAATATCGCCGTCAGTTCAGAGGAGGACTTTCATATCGTTTTGGAGATGCATTTGTTGCAATGTTTGGATTTACAACACAATCAAATATTACCCTTGGCTTATCATACGATTTAACCGTTTCTAAATTACGTAGCTACGAAAGTGGTTCTGTTGAATTTTTTGCAAAATATTGTTTCAATATAACAAAATCAGGCGGACGCGGAAAATATGGAAGCGTTCGATACCTATAAAAATAAAATCAAAGTGTTATGAAACGAAAGCGATTAAATAGTCATAATATGAATAAACTCACAGGTTTATTATTTTTAGTTCTTGTTGCCGGTTTTTATGGATGTTCCAGTAGTGGTAACGGTGAACTAATTGGTGTTCAAAACCGAGAAGTATGGTATGAACCACAACCTTTTGGAATGGTGTTCGTTCCGGATGGTTCTTATAACATGGGACCAGATGATCAGGATGTGCCATGGGCAATGACAGCTGAAACTAAAACAGTTACTATTAAGTCATTCTGGATGGACGAAACTGAAATTACAAATAACGAATATCGTCAGTTTGTAGAATGGGTCAGAGACTCTATCGCTTATAAGTTATTGGGTGCCCAGAAAGAAGAATACCTTATAACTCAAAATGAGTACGGAGAAGACGTAAACCCTCCATTTATTAATTGGGAAGAAAAGATTAGATGGAATGAACAGGAACAAAGAGAAATTTTAAATGAAATGTATCTTCCTGAACAAGAAAGGTTTTATCGTCGCAAAGAAATTGATACACGTAAGTTAAATTTTGAATATTTCAGGATTGATTTGAAACAAGCTGCAAAGAAATATGACTTTAATGGAGAAACCAGAAGAGCATGGAATTTTGATGAAAACAAATATGATGGCGAAGTTACAGCTTATAACTATAAAAGCCCTACCAAAGGCCAGCGAATCCCTGTAAAAGATAGATCTTCCTACATTGTAAGAGATGTTGTTAATGTATATCCTGATACTTTATGTTGGATGAGTGATTTTACATATTCATTTAATGAACCAATGGCTAAGGCTTATTTTTGGCATCCGGCTTATGATAATTATCCTGTAGTCGGAGTATCATGGAGACAAGCCAGAGCATTCTGCGTTTGGAGAACTGAGTTACTAAACAGCTATTATTTAGAATCAATGGGCGAACCTTTTGTACAGGAATATCGCTTACCAACTGAGTCTGAATGGGAATATGCTGCTCGTGGCGGACTTAAAGGAAATATGTATCCTTGGGGAGGTTATTATACACAAAACTATAAAGGATGTTACGTGGCTAACTTTAAACCTATGCGTGGTGCTTATACTCCGGATGGTGGTATTTATATGTTAGTTGTTGCTCACTATGATCCAAATGAATTGGGAATTTATGATATGGGTGGTAATGTCAGCGAATGGACAAGTAATGCATTTGAAGAAGCTGCGTATAGTTACACAGATGACTTAAATCCTGACTATACCTACGAAGCATTACCAGATGACCCACCTGTACGTAAACGTAAAATTATACGTGGTGGCTCATGGAAAGATATTTCATGGTATATGCAATGTGGTTCGCGCACTTATGAATATCAGGACTCTGCTAAATCTTATATTGGCTTCCGTTGTGTTCGCACATATTTAGGTCGTGACTTCCGTGATGGTACTGAAGGTTCGCAAGTATATTAGTATATTAAAAAGTAATCAAATTAAAGAAACTATATTATTAACTTAAAATTTTTTGAATATGAATTTTGGTGAATTGACACAAACTAAAGCTTGGAAAAACTTTATGTCTAAGGTTTACGGAATTGGGGCATCCGTAGTACTTATTGGGTCTATGTTTAAAATTATGCACTGGCCGGGTGCTGGTATTATGATTGTAGCAGGACTTAGTACAGAAGCATTTATCTTCTTTACTTCAGCATTTGAACCTTTACATCAGGAATGGGATTGGAGTGTTGTATATCCAGAATTAGCTGGAATGCATGATGAAATTGAAGATGAAGAAGTGAAAAAGTCTGTTAGCACTAAAAAATCAGCTTTAGAAAAATTTGATGATCTTTTAAATAATGCAGAAATTACTCCTGAATTGTTCGAAAAATTAGGTACAGGTTTAAAAGCATTAAATCAAACAACAGAAAAACTTTCTGACGTTAGTGAAGCAACTGTTGCAACAAATAATTATGTCGCAAGTTTCGAAAAGGCTTCAACTAAGGTTAATGAATTTGCTGATATGTATAGCCAATCAGCTTCATCTTTAAACCAGTCAGCTTCGAAATTAGCTACAACATATGAGCATAACGCTAATACAGTTGAAAATACACTTTCACAATTTGTTCAAACTATTGGTAATTCCGGAAATTCTTTAGCACAAGCTTACCAGAATCTTGCTGTAGTTGTAAACGGTGAAGCTGATGAGTCAAAAACACATGCAAAAGGTTATACAGAGCAATTACAAATTATGGCTAAAAATTTAACTGCTCTGAATGCTATTTATGAATTACAATTACAAGGATCAAACGAGTATTTAGAAAATTCGAAGAAATTATTCAGTGGTATGGATGATATTATGGAAAGTATGAAGAGTTCGGTTGATGATGTTAAAAAATATCGCGAAGAAATTTCTAAATTAGGCAATAACTTGTCTGCTATGAATACTATTTATGGCAACATGTTAGCTGCTATGAGTTTTAATAAATAATATTGATTCTAATTTAAAAAAAAGGAATAGATTATGGGTGCAACCAATTGTCCGGAAACCCCGCGTCAGAAGATGATCGGAATGATGTATTTGTTCTTGACCGCTATGCTGGCGTTGAATGTTGCTAAAGATATATTGAATGCGTTTGCAGTAGTTAACGAAGGACTTGAAAAAACTAATGTAAGCTTTAATTTGAGTAATGGCTTTACTTATGATGCATTTGATAGAGCAAAACAAAATGATCCCCTTAAAGTAGCTCCTTATTATGATGCAGCTATGAAGGCAAAAAAATACTCTGAAGAAGTTTTTAAATATTTAAATGAAAAGAAAGTTGATCTTATCATGAAGTGTGATGGAAAAACTAAAGAAGAAGCAGAAAAGGCTACAGAGGATTTACTTTTATTTGAAGCAAAAGACCAAAGAGATGTTCCTCATTATTATATGTTAGGTGAAAGTGTAGATGGTTCTGGAGCTGAGGCAAGGAAGATAAAAGACAAATTAATAGATTATAAAAAGAATTTACTGGCCTTATTTAAAGATTCAAAAATTCAATTACCTGAGAAAGACAATTTAATTAAACAATTAGGCGATTTAGGTATTAATACAGATGATAATCCTAAAGCTAGTCCTGATAAACCAGAAGATAAATACTGGGAAACAAGGTTATTCGCTGAAATACCTGCTATTGCAACAGTAACTGTATTGTCACAATTACAGAATCAGGTTAAGACAGCTGAAGCTAAAGTTATCCAGCAGCTATTAGGTGGTATTGGTGCTACAGACTTTAAATTTGATACTGTAGCTCCACGTGTAATTCCAAAATCAAACTATTTGATTTCTGGTGATAAATATGATGCAGAATTGTTTATTGCAGCTTTTAGCTCAACAGATACAATGTCGCAAGTAATTATTGGTGATGGATATGATTCTACAAGTGGTAAACTTACCGGTGCAACCAAAACTATTAAGATGAACAGAGGTATTGCACATTACGAAGTGGATGGTGCCGGCGTTGGAAGTCATCAATACGCTGCCATTATTAAAGTGTTCAACCCTTCAACTGGTCAATATAAGGAAGTTCCTGTTAAATCAGCTGGAAAATATAGTATTGAATATACTGTAGCTCCGCCAATGGCTGTTGTATCACCAACGAAAA
>CAZDUU010000198.1:0-5028 GCA_964508675.1 uncultured Bacteroidales bacterium
ATGGCCGAATAAATCAGTAAGCTAAATCCGCATCCCAAAAAAAACTTTTTCATTCTTTCCCTGATTTTTTAATAGATAATATCTGGATAAAGCCAGTAATTGCTCTTGGTTCTATACCGGATAACCGTCGTTCGTAAACATCGCAGATATAGTAGTAAACTCCGTCAGTAACCCGTTTTTTAGAATCCATATCTTTTCCGTCCCACAAAATATCCGGATTATCTGTCTGAAATACAAGTTTTCCCCAACGGTTGTATATTTTCATATCAATTTTTTCTACAAAGCGGTAAGGGCCGGGTTTATAAATGTCATTTTGTCCGTTTGCATCAGGTGTAAAAATATTGGGGAGTTCGTAGTATGTGCATTCATCAACACAGGTCTTCTGGATTTTGGTACTTTCGTTCAGGAAAGAGTCAATTGCCGTTACAACGTAGCACCCGGCTAATGAATAGGTCGGTAAATGTGTAAAGGTTGTATCGTTAGGATTACCTTTTTCGGCAATGAGTGTCATTGGTCCGTCGAGAGTAGGTGAATAATAAATACGATATCCGGTAACATCATCGCAGCAATAATGATTGGGATTGGTCCAGATTAAGTTGTTTTTATATAATGCGCAGTCCGAATTGACTGTTAATATTGGCGGACAGGGGGGGGTAGTGTCCTGGGGTGTTTCGCATTTTTCCTGTGAAAAGTTAATAAATGGGACATCATAATTTCCTGTATAATAATAACCCCAGCCTTTAATTTTATAACAGTACTGGTTCCCATTAATCAATCCTTCGTCGACATATGACTGTTGATTAGAAGTTCCAATGGAATCCCAAACAGAATTTAGCGAATTATACCGATAAATGGTATAATGAATATTGGTCCACGGGTCGTTCTTTTCCCAGGAAAGATGAATTTTATTGTCATCAGGTTGAGTGTTTAAATAAATACTGGATGCAATGGAAGGGTACCCGATTAAAAAACGATTCCCGGGCTGATCATTGTAAAATTCAATTCTGTACGAATATGGATTTTGTATTGTGTTGAGTAACGTGTCTTTATAAATAGTATCATTTATGTTATTTAATGAATCGATTAAAACAGATTGTTGTCCCCAGAAATCGGGTGAATGGTAAATCAGATATTTATAAGGTCCGGGGGCTGCTAAACTGTCAAACTCAGTAGGGCGTGACCATTCAATATACATTTTCCCTTTCTGATAATCGGTCGAATCAACGCTCACATGTGTAATAACCGGTACCCCTTTAACCAGATCAGTGCATGCTTCAGGAGATGCAATGCTTTCTGCAAAGTCCGGAAAAACAGATACTATTCTATAGCAATAGGTATAGCCTTGTTCCAGACCTAAACCATTATTGTTATCAAGATAAGATGTGTCATTAATGTCTGACGTAGAGTATATCTTTTGAAACCCTATGTTTGGGGGGATTCCGGTTTCGCAACTATCAGGATTCCATCCCGAAGGATTAGCTTTTCGGTAAACATCAAAATGATCTGCCTGAGGGCATGGACAGTGGCTCCACGAAACCAGGACGGAATTGGAAGTGGGACTTATATTAACTGTTTGAACAGGTGGACACACAACCTGAATATTCACTTTTCGCTGGTTGGCAAGAATAACTTCCTGATTATCATCTTTTGCTCTGAAAACTACCAGATAAGGAAATTTCCGGACGTGTGAACATACGGTTTGCCAGCTAAAAGTGTTTGTTATCGGGCCATGACCGACAATAGTATCGAAGTGCGCTTTGGATTCAGTAACTTCAAACGGGCCCCCATATGCATTTAAAGTGATCAAATCATTCTGCGGGTCATCAGTTGTAACCTGAAATGAGATAGAATCACCTGCCCAGACACATAAATCAGGCAAATCGGGTAAAGTAGGAGGTTGATTGTTTGATTCTATAACTTCTATCTGAATATCGCGCTCCAATTCACTGATTTTAACGTAAATCCTGCTATCTGGATACCATCTCCATTCTTCAATTATCATTGCAACATTATAAATCCCTGTTTGTTGTGGTCGCTCCCATATTAGATCACCGGTTACATGATTTACGACTAAAGAATCGCTGGCATATGGGAATGTAAAATCAGGTATGGGTAAACCGCCATCTCCAAGACAAACCGTTAGCCTGTATGCCAGACTGTCTCCATCAGGGTCGTAAGCTCCCGGATTATGAATAAAAGTGGTGTTGAGCTTTGCTTTGTCAATAGGTGGATAAGTTAACACAGGAGTTGAATTGCTTCCAACAGTAGAATTAATACTGAAAGTTGTCCGGATGGTAAATGGTACTTCAACAGAATTAGGAATATTTCGAACTCCATAATTACGATTTTGGTCAGACATGGTGATTTTATAAATACCGGGCCCGGGAAATGTATGTGTTCCAATATATGTATTCTTTTTATAATAATCACTTAAAAGTATGAATGAAACACGGGGAACAATTGATGAAGCTCCGTCGCCCCATTCTACTTCGAGTTCCGGTCTGTCTGCCTGGGAAAGTGTGTAAGTATAAGTTACCATGGTGATTTCATATGTATATCCGCTAATATGACGGTAACGTATTTCACCAGCACGGTTGTGTGTTGCCCACATGGAGCTGGTTAAGAAAAGAAGTGATATGATGAGAATAAGTTTATTCATATAACGTTCTGTTGTGTGCTGTTTTTGGTGAATGTAAGCCCCTGCTCATCTTGTTTCCATTTAATGATTACAAGGTTGGTCATATCAGGGTAAAGCTGGTTTAATAAATTATTGTATATACTGATTTGCTCTATTTTAGATGGAATTTTAAATTCAAAATAAAGCCATGTGGTATTATCAATAACGGTATATTTAATAAATTGAACTTTCGATTTGTGGATTTCTTTAGAGTTTACAAGTATTTTAAATTCGTCGTTGATGTATTGCAAAAATAATTCAGCAATATTTAAAGAGGGTTTATTGTTTAATAAACCAATATTTTCTTTGAGTTGCAGACTAATAGCATGCTCCAGATCGTCTGTGAAAACTTTAATGGAAACTTCAAAACATGCTTTAGATGCATTGGGTTCAATATTCGTAACCGTAATATGAATGGGGTGAGCAAAAGAAAGTTTTGTTAATATGCTAAATATCAATATGATAATAAATTGCTTCATCCGGAAAAATTGGATATTAAAAATAACTCTTTTAATTTTAAAACGCAAGTACAAAAAGTGTTAATAATAGCAAAGAAGAAATTATTGTAATAATAGGGAGTTATAAAGAAGGTAAATAGGATAACACCAGTAAGATAATAAGAACAAGTGCCCTGTATATAATAAAGTAGTAGAACTTCCCATCTTCAGGCTTTTGTTCATTTTTCCTTTTATACAAAAAGAATGAAGTAATCAGAGAGAGTACTAAAAACAAAACAGCCAGAATAAATATTATTTTATTGATGTAGGGAATCTCCTCACTACCCGAAAAAATAATGTTGATAAACAACGATACGAGCGCAAAACTTAATGAATATCCAAAAATAAGTGATTGAATAAGCAGGTTATTCTGTTCTTTTCTGTTAATGAGTGTCATAAATCCGAATGGAAAGTAATGAAGGCTAAGTGCAACCAGCGAGGCATAAAAAATAAGATTTGAATAACTTACATTAAAAGCTTTCAAAAGAATAGTCAGAATAAAAAGTGCTATCAATATTTTTTCAAGAATCTTCATAATTTTATAATATTTTAATTTTCAGATATTTAATCATTAAATTATCTAAACATATTTCCTGATGTCATCAAGTCCGATGCTCTGTCCGCTTAAAATAATCAAACGCTCTATAATGTTATGCAACTCGCGGATATTTCCTTTATAATTGTTTTTTTGAAGTTCCTGAATGGCTTTTTCATCAATACCTTTTACAGGAATACCATATTCTTTGCAAATTTTATCAAGGAAATAGTCAACTAATGACGGAATATCCTCTTTCCTGTCGTCAAGTGAAGGGACATTAACCACAATAACGCTCAGGCGATGATAAAGGTCTTCCCTGAAATTTTGTTTTTCAATCTCTTCGCGTAAGTTTTTGTTTGTAGCAGCAATGATTCTAACATTTACATTAATGTCTTTTTCGCCACCCACACGTGTGATTTTGTTTTCCTGTAAAGCCCTTAGAACTTTTGCCTGGGCAGCGAGACTCATATCGCCGATTTCGTCGAGGAAAAGGGTGCCTCCGTTTGCCTGTTCAAATTTTCCAAGCTTTTGCTTAATAGCCGATGTAAATGACCCTTTTTCGTGACCAAATAATTCGCTTTCAATCAATTCCGAAGGGATGGCAGCGCAGTTTACTTCGATAAACGGACCTGAAATACGTAGACTTTTTTCGTGTATCATGTGTGCTACAAGCTCTTTCCCTGTTCCGTTTTCACCGGTTATCAATACGCGCGCGTCAGTTGGAGCAATTTTATCTATCAGCTCGTGTACTTTCAGAATAGCAGGAGAATTTCCTACCATTTCGTATTTTGAATAAATTTTTTTGCGAAGGTTTTTATTCTCTGTTACAAGGTTGGTCTTGTCTAAGGCATTACGAACCGTCACTAAAATTCTGTTTAGGTCGAGCGGCTTTTGCAAAAAATCGAATGCTCCTTTTTTTATACACTCAACGGCTGTTTCAATATCACCATGTCCTGAAATCATTACCACCGGAACTGTCGGAAAATCTTTCTGCATTTTTTCCAGCAACTCCACACCATCCATTTGGGGCATTTTGATATCGCTGAGCACCAAATCCAGACTTTTTTGTTTTAAAATTTCTAATGCCTGATGCCCGCTTTCGGCTGTTTCTATTGTGTAATCTTCGTGTTCCAGGATGTCTTTTAACGAATTTCTTATACTTCTTTCGTCGTCAACTATAAGTATACTGGCCATCTTTTTTTATGCAAATATCCACAATTATTTTCAAACTCAAAAAACATTGAAAACATTAAATCAAGAAAAACATGCCATTCATCAAAATTATTGATTTATTAATTGTGTTTTATTTTTTTTCT
>CAZDUU010000199.1:0-4991 GCA_964508675.1 uncultured Bacteroidales bacterium
AAACTGTCAACTTCTTCCTGGCTTTCAGGTCTTTTGGATACTACCTTGGCTATTTTATATCGTTTTGAACTGTCGTCTTTTGCCAGATTAATAACTCTTGTAGGTGATACTACTTCTTCTACGCCGCTTAGTTGTTTGATTTTAACATTCAAATCATACCATGATTGAAAATGGTCCAAAGCATAGAAATTCGAATCAGTAATTCCTACAACCATAACAGTTCCATCTTCACCAAACTGTTTTTTAAAATCAATGTATTGCTGATAAGTTGTATCCGACTTTGGGAGCATCTGCGCCAGTTCATACGACATCTGAACCTTGCGGGCAAAGAAAAGCATAATTAAAATAAGGCCCAAAACCACTGAAATTACATACCATTTCTTACGTAATATTATAGAAGCTATGAATTGCCACATATAAAAATATTTTTAGCCTGCTAAGTTACATTAAAAAATAGAAAGGTATTCCATAAATTTTCGTTTTTCTGAATTACATCATTTTTTTAACTTTGCTGCATGAATATTTTAGTCAATACACGCCTGTTATTAAATGGCAAAATGGAGGGCATTGGCTTGTTTACCCACAATCTGATGCAACAGGTAGTAAGCAATCACCCGGAGCATAATTTTTATTTCCTTTTTGATCGTCCTTATGATCTAAAATTCAAATATGCAGAGAATGTTATTCCAATAATAGCAGGACCTCCGGCTCGTCATCCATTTCTGTATCTAATCTGGTTTGAGATGACAGTCCCCGGGATTGTTAAAAAATTTAAAATTGATGCATTTTTCTCACCTGATCACTATCTTTCATTAAGAACAAAGGTTCCTACATTATTAGCTGTTCACGATATTAACTTTATGCATCATCCCGAAAATCTTCCTTTAATAACTTCATTTTACTATCGAATTTTCTTTCCAAAATTCTTACAAAAAGCGAAAAGAGTTATTGCTGTTTCTGAATTCACAAAAAATGATGTTGCTCAATATTTTTCATACCCAAAAGAAAAAATAGACATCGTTTACAACGCTCCAAATATGGAACCGGGAGCTCTGTCAACTCAGGAAATCGAAGCAACTAAAAAAAGATATACAGGGGGAAAGCCTTATTTCTTCTATATTGGTTCACTTCACAAAAGAAAAAATATTGGAAGAATGATGCTGGCATTTGATTCTTTCTTAAAACAATCCCATGACGATGTTTACCTTATTATTGGCGGGAAAGCCATGTGGGGAGACAAAGACATGGAAAAAGACTATCAGAAAATTGAGTATAAAGAAAAAATTATATTTACCGGGCGATTAGAAGGCACTGAGGCAAAACAGCTTATGGGTTCTTCTTTAGCTTTGGTTTTCGTTTCGCTTTTTGAAGGTTTTGGGGTTCCGGTTATTGAAGCTATGTCGTGCGGAGTTCCCGTAATAACTTCAAATTGCAGTTCGATGCCGGAAGTTGCTGGAGACTCTGCAATATTAGCGGACCCGCTATCTGTCGAAGAAATCAAAAATGCAATGATTAAAGTTCACAGCGACGAATTATTCAGAAAAGAATTAATAGAAAAAGGGAAGAACAGAGTAAAAGAATTTTCCTGGAAAAATTCAGCTATTCAATTTTGGAACTCATTTGAAAAAATGTTAAGCCAAAATTAGCTCATCATGGATTCACTTCATTTTTATTAGCTTTGTAAAAAAATAATTTATGCATATCGAGTGGTTTGAGTTGATTCAGAAGACATTGATGGTTTCAGGATTTGTGCTGATGCTCATGATTATAATTGAATATATCAATGTCAGGACTTCCGGAAAATGGGATCAGGGTATTGGGAAAAACAAGTTTTTCCAATTACTTTCATCCATATTCTTAGGGTTGACTCCTGGCTGTGCCGGTACTTTTGCAGTTGTCTCACTTTACACACATAATATTTTCGGATTCTTTGCTTTGCTTGCAGCCACTATTTCAACCTTTGGTGATGAGGCATTTGTTATTTTTTCCACTTCGCCTGAAGCAGGTTTAAAAATCAGTCTTTGGCTTACCATTATTGCTTTTATTTTGGGTACCCTTTTTATGTTTATTAAATTCTTCCAAAATCATACACACGAGAAACACTTTGTAACTCACGACGAAGATTGCTGCGGACATGAGCATAAAAGCATTGACATATCTCACAATTTCAGAAAAATAACGCTCGAAAGAGCTTTTTTAATTACCATTATCTTTCTTGTAACCATTAACATCCTTTTTCCTGAAAACTCAGAACACGGAGACGAGCATGGTATCCTGTCGCCCGAATCTATTGTATTTTTTATACTGGCGTTGATCTCTTTATTTATTGTAATAACAGTTCCTGAGCACTTTTTAAAAGATCACATATGGGGACATGTTTTAAAAAAACATTTTTTAAGATTATTTATTTGGACAGTCGGAACCATTTTTGCAATCCAGATTCTCCAACATTTCTTCCCTATCGAAAATCTGGTATCAAACAATTTGACCATGATGCTTTTTCTTGCAATTATAGTAGGAATCTTACCGATATCAGGACCTCACCTGTTTTTCTTTACAATTTTTATGCAGGGACTTATTCCTTTCAGCATTTTATTTGCAAACTCATTGGTACAGGAAGGTCATGGGGGCATACCATTATTGGCAGAAGATAAAAGTGCATTTATATGGGTTAAAATTATTAAAATTGCAGTTGCACTAATCATTGGCTTTATCGGGATTCAAGTTGGTTTTTAAAATATTTATAATATGAGAAACAAATTTTTATTACTTTTCATTTTAATTCCTTACTTTCTGCTTGCCCAGTCAGTTAAGGAAACGGAAATTGTTATTTTGCATGTAAACGACATACATGGAAGAATAGATAAAATGCCATACCTAGCAACCATGATAAAAGACATTAAGGCTAAACATAAAAACGTTTTTCTTTTTTCAGCAGGAGATTTATTCAGTGGAAATCCTATTGTAGATAAATACAGCGAAAAAGGCTACCCTATTATTGACCTGATGAATATGATGCCATTCACACTTTCAACTTTAGGGAATCATGAATTTGATTTTGGCGGAGAAGTTTTGGCTAAAAGAATTTCAGAACTAAAACACCCTGTTATTGCCTGCAATATTATTAAGATGCCAAAATACTTTTCAAAACCTAAGCCCTACTCTGTACTTTCTGCCGGAAATGTACAAATAGCAGTGCTTGGTATCACACAGGTTTCTGAAAGAGGTTACCCTGACACACATCCTAATAATGTAAAAGATTTTGGGTTTACGGATGGTATAAAAATGGCACGTCAAATGATGCCTACTTTAAAAAAATATCCTGTTCGCATAGTTCTATCACACATGGGAGTTGATAATGATTCTATTTTAGCTTCCTATGCACCGGAAATAACGGCAATTATCGGAGGACACTCACATAAAGCTTTACAGCCTATGAAAGTAGTTAACGGTGTTCCAATTGCACAGGCAGAAAATTACCTTAAATACCTAGGCATGATGACCATTATTGTTGATGGTAAAAAAGTAATTTCTGTTAAAGACACTTTGCTCCCCATAAGCAAATCCTTTAAGCCTGATACAGCAGTACTTAATAAAGTTGATTTTTATAACGATAATAAAGAATTTAAAAAAATTGCCGGTTATGTTGGTGATTCTATAATCGGTGAAATGGCCTTAGGTTCATTTATGACAGAAGCTTTGCAAAAAATAGCAAAAACAGACTTTGCAGTTCAGAACTCAGGAGGAATAAGAATTCATGCTTTACCCAAAGGCACTGTTACCGTTAAGCAGATATATGAATTAGATCCCTTTGCAAATGAACTGATGATTTGCAAAATGAAGCCGGAAAATATCAGGGAAATTATCACTTATGGATATTACAAAGAAGGCAAACTCGATATTTTCTCTGCTGGCTTTAAATCAAAAATCTATTTAAACGAAACAGAAAAAATTGCAAAAATCGAACTTTTTGATAATTCCGGACAACTCTTAGACGAAAATAAAACGTACTCCGTTTCAATGGGAAGCTATCTTTGCAATGCATATAAATTTGGAAGACAGGGAGAAACGACATCTGCTAAAATGACGACTACAGATGCTTTATTTAAATTCCTTTCAATGATTAAATCGGCCAATTATGCCGGAGCTGTAAGTACTGAAATCATTCACAAATAAAAATATGAAACGAATACTTTTTCTGGGGATTTTGCTCAGTTTATTTGCAACCTCTTGTAAAATTCAGGACGTTGAAATAAGAAAATTTGAAGGTATAAAATTCAAAAATATTGGCGAAAATAAAGCGAATCTTGAATTAATGATTCCCGTAAAAAATCCTAACAAATTTGGATTTACCATTTCAGATATACATATGGATTTATCGCTAAACGGAAAAGAGATAGGGATGGTAAAAAAAACCACAAAACTAAGAATACCGGCAAAGTCTGACCAGACCTATCCTGTGGGAATTGAAATTAATATTGATAAAGCAGTCGGAAATATTAGTTCTTTAACTGCAAGCTTGTTAAAAAACAGGATTGGAGTAAAAGCAAAAGGATATGTAAAAGTTCGTAAATTTATTTTTACAAAGAAATTTCCGGTAGATCAAAATGAAAATGTAAAGATATTCTAAAAGACCAAATACATATTATAACTACTTATTTTTCATTGTCTTATAAATATTTTTCTATATCTAGACAACTCTTTTATATTCCTAAACGTCTTAATTTTGTAATTTAAAATTTAACGCTATGAAAAAATTATTTACTTTTTTAGCTGTTATTACATTCATTAACGCAAACCTGATAGGCCAAAACCTGAATGACAGTTGCTTGGAGTCATTGCAAATCTGCTCAGGATATACCTATTCTTACCCACTGAATGTAAATACAATATCCCAGACTGGTCCTAATTACGGATGTTTATTTACTCAACCCAATCCGGCTTGGTACTTCTTAAAAGTAGCATCAGGAGGTGATTTCGTTTTTAATATT
>CAZDUU010000200.1:0-4975 GCA_964508675.1 uncultured Bacteroidales bacterium
CAATAAATAGATTGGTAATGTTCTTTTGTCTTAATAGCTCGAACATAGAAATAATCCAATACTGATTTCCGGCATTCCGTAGTGGGTATTGGTGAATATTTATTGATTTTATTAATCCCAGAATAGGGTCTGAATCTAAAGACTGATCGGTTAAATGAATAATATTTGAGTACTTTTCAGCAACTAGTTTAGCTAGTGGCAATTCATTGGCATATCTGTTTTCTGAAAAAACAGTAATATCTAAGTACTTTGGAATTGCTGTTATTGCTGTTAAAGATTGATTTTTATCTAATAAGGCTTTTGCTGTTATTGCGGTAACAAATGTAGAGTCTAATCCGCTGCTTAATGTAGAGCCCGTATTATTACCGGGCTTTATCTGGTTTTTTACGATATTGGTAAACAAATCGAGAAAGGCGTCATAATATTCTTCTTCTTTTTTATAATGGATAGTTTCTTTAAATTCTGCTCTCCAAAACTGGCTTAAAGAAGAGAATCCGTTTTCTATCCTTAGAATACTTGCTGAAGGTATTTTATTTATATTTTTAAAAGCAGTCTCGTTGCTTTTACCATTAAATCCCACCCCGATTCCTGCTAAGTGTAACCAGTTAAATTCCTGAACAATATGTGAATTGTTTATCAAGAAGTAAAAGTTCGTAGAGAAAAAGACGTTGTTATTTATGTAACTATAATAGTAGTTGGACATTCCCATATGATCTCTGGCAAACAGGACAGAATGGCTGTATTTATTGTAGGAAATAAACATCCATTTACCAAGTATATTTTTAAAACAGTCCGTTTTGTTTTTTATATAGTGCCTAAAAAAAAGCTCACTTTCATGAAGTTCCTCATTTCCGTCAATATTCAATTCTTTTTTTAGCATTGGGATGTTGTGTAAGTCGCAGATAATAAAGATTTTTTCTTCGGTTGTTTCAAAGTAAAAGGATTTATTCCTGATGTACTTATCATGGTTTTGAATAAATAGTGAAATCCTGAACGGAGGCTCTTCTATCAGATATTTGCTTTGATATGGAAATGGAATTTCTTTGTCAAAAAAAGTATCGAAGTCGGATTCGTTTTTACCTGTTAAACTTATATTTCCGTTTACAATATACATTTCTATCCTTTATATATTGATAAAACAGCAAAATCTTTTTCTCCCTTAGGTACGATGGAATAATTATTACTTTCAATCCAGACATGGGCGAATAGCTTTTGATTTTCTTTATTAACTCCAAAATAAAGCGTATAAGGGAGTTTTCTTTTTTTTAGCATCTGTAACGCAGTTAAAGACTGTTCATAGCACTTATATCTCCACAGAGTTCTGCTTTTAAGTCTCATTATAGATTTTTTGATTGAAATTAATTGTTGTGTTTTATCTGCGGTTTTATCAAAGCTGGATGTTTCTGTTTTTACTCCAAAACGCTTTTCAAGTTTTCTGAAGGGAACAAATAAAACGAGAAGCCTTACATATAACGATAAAAATAGCGCTTCGGCTAACATCGACTTTTCAATGGTGGAGAGGTTTATAAATTTATATAAAGCATTTGCCATTATTGATTTTTTTCAATCATATTTTTCTCTAAAAGAGATTGAATAAAGTTTTGTGTATCTGATTCGCATTTTGATTTTTCAATATCAAACTTGATTAAAAGACTGGCCATTATTTCCTCAAAAGTAATTGGTTCGGAAAGCAATTCCCATATATATGCTCCCGCTTTGTTAAAAGAGTAGTATTTTCCTGTATCAGGATGTAAGAGCATTATTTCGTTATCAAGATAAGTAAAAACTACCTCTTTTCGGCGTTGGAAGATAGTTTTCTGTTCAAACAAATCGTTCATAACCAAGTTTGTGTATTATTTCAGAATGATTCTCAAAGATAATATTTATCTGGCTTTTATTTAAAATATTCTTGAAATATCCGCTTTTTCCAGTATGAAAAAAAGTCGGAGAAAAAACAGATTTTTCTTCGAAACCATTTTGATTTTCCTGCTTTTGCAAGTTATCAAAAGAGGAAAACCGCACGGCTTCATTTAATTTTTCTTTCTGAACTTCGATTCCAATAAAATTCAATATTTCAGAAAATTTCCCGATAGGGTCTTCTAATAAATCCTCATATTTAATAACAAGGACAGGGATGTCATTCTGTTCAGTCCAGCTTTTATAATGATTTGACCATGTGTTTAATTTCTGAGGAAGTTGACTGACAAATTTTTTTGAAGGAATGGAAAGCTTATAATCAGGGTTATTTATTATCGATATGGTTTTTTCTATGGATTGCCCCAAATGTCTGGAAAAAGAAATTGCCAGGTCAAAAGGGTTACGGACAATGTAAACAGCCACTTTGGTAGGGTTTAGTGGTAGAAAAGATAAATTGAACTGTTTTTTATCGTAATAATCATGAATTTTTACAGGGAATATTTCCTTTCTGCTTTTGCTTTGTTGTTCAAATATTTTTAGCCGTAAAAGATGCAGTTCACTATCAGGTAGTTCGCTTACGTCAATGTCTGAATCAGTTTCCAGATAAGATTTTGAACTATAAATGGGTATAGAGATATTATTAATATTTTCTATTCCATATAAATATCTTGCAAGGAATATCCTGCACCATGTGTTTCCTGATTTTGGATAAGAGGCCAGCCAGACAATATTTTTATTTAACTCAGGCATTCTTCTTTGATAATTTTATCTATACTGTTTTCCCAGTCGGAGGTGTCTAAATTGTAAGGCCTTTTAATTAAGTAAATAGTAGCCTGATTTACCAAAGCTGAAATTATTATAAATACAAGTTGTCGGAAAACTGTTTCAATAATGGCTTTTCTATAAATATACTTTGATAAAAGTAAAAATTTCTGAAGGCCGACAACTTTTTCGATGGTGATAGATTCTTTTAATGTGGGCTGAATTATAAAAATAATATTTGGCATTTGTACCTGATAATGAAAATGTTTGGCGACTTGAATATAATATTTCTTTAATTCAGGATGAACCGGTTCCACTATTTTTGCATCAAACCGTTCAACAGCATCAAGCCATAATTTTATTTCGGGAAATGAAGGTGAAGAGTTGACTTTGTCTGACTCCATTTTTAAAGGGACCAAATCGTCTGCAATAAAAGTTGCATTATATTTATGAATTAAATGATAAAGCAAGGTTGATTTTCCTGAACCCGAATTCCCACAAATCAACAAATGGGCGTTGTTTATGTTGACACCTGATGCATGAAGCGGAATTTTACCATTAAATGCACAAATCAAAGAAAAAACAGGGCCACATAAATATTGTTCAAAGCGTGATTCATTTGTTTTCTTTACAAATAAACTTTTTTCATCGTGTATATAATAGAAATAATTGTCGCCTGCATCTAATAAAAATGAGTTTTTTGTAATTGTTAAGTTCCTCTTTGTAAGTATCACATGATCAGGTTGTGGTTTTTCTTTTAAATGTTTAATAAAAACATCATTCTCTACTTCGCTGCTTTCAATAAACTTTGAAACAGCTATCTCAGAATTAATTTGAAATCCAAAAGCTTTATAGTGATACTTTTCCAAAACTTTTTTTTACAAAGATATTCTTTCCTTGTTAAAGTTAAAATATAATATTATTTTTTAATAAATAATATCGGGTGCTTGCTATTCTTTATATTTTTGATTATCTTTGTGTTAAATTCTGTAAAGTGAGGTTTTTTCTTTCTTTTTGGTTTTTTTTGTATATAAGCAATTGTTGGTCACAATACTTAAACCCAACAGGATATCCTCTTATTACAGAATCAGTTATTTCACTTAAAACTATTGACCATAATTCTGAAAGCTTTTTAGTTACTGTTGATTCAACGGTTTTTCATTTTTTTCGCCAGGACCCAGGGCAAAATGGTGGGCATATAGGTAACGGAGGACGAATTATGATGAGAACTTCAAATGATAATGGAGAAACATGGTCAATACCTGTAACTGTATATAACAGTTCTTTTGATGATAGAAATATACACGGTGGAAGAACTGAAGATGGTAGAATTATCTTAACCTTTAGGGAATATGATGCTTTTTCCGGGCTTAATATTGGATATTTTTTAATGTATAGCGATGATAAAGGGTTAAGCTGGCAGGGGCCAAATCAGATTTATAGCGATGGAAATTCGTCTGGCACTAACCAAATTTTCGGTAATAACTTAATAGGTTATTACAATATTATTTATTCCACAAAATATTGTGAATTGAGGCATAGTTGGGATGGTGTAATCTGGGACAGCATTGTGCATGTTTGGGATTATCGGATTGTCCAATCATATAGTATAAGCGAAGCTTCATTTGAGTATCTAGGAAATGGTGTGATAGTAGGTTTTTTTAGAAATGATTCGGGAGTTTTTGGAGAAAATTTTCTTCAGGTAGAATCTTATGATTATGGATTAACATGGACAGAGCCTTCGCTTACCAATATTGCAAATGGTTATTTTTGTCCCTCCCCATGGATTTTTTTTGAGCCCAATTACAATGATTTTTGGGTAATCGCAACAGACAGAAGAGGAAACTTCCCGGATTATTATTTACGACATGAAGATGAAGAAGTTTGGCTATATAAAACCTCCCCAGATGAAATTTTAGGAAATCCCCATGAATATATTCCTTTTTTAGAGTTTCAAAGACCAAAACCAACTTTTTACAGATTTTATGGATATCCTGTTTCAACCAAAATGTCTGACGGAAATTATCTTGTTTTATATACTGAGGGCGAATATAGAAATAAAGGAGAATGGGCATATTTGTATCAGTTTAAAATCATATATCACAGCAATCCTATAGGGACTGATTTAAAGGAAGTTAGCCAAGATAAAGTGTTGTTATTTCCGAATCCAGCAACAAATCAGATATTTATAAATGCTTTCAGCAATAATAGTGAATATCTTATTTGTATTTACAATGAACTAGGTAATTTAGTTTTCCAAGAAAAAGGTATAACTTATAGTGGTGATAATTATATA
>CAZDUU010000201.1:0-4969 GCA_964508675.1 uncultured Bacteroidales bacterium
ATGTTCCGGACGAAATGAGAATTCGTATTTATACTATTTCCGGACGTTTGGTAAAAGAAATAAAAAAAGAAGATTTGGGAGTTTTACATATTGGTCGCAATACTACTGATTATGCCTGGGACGGTACTGATGACTTTGGTGATAAATTGGCAAATGGAGTTTATTTTTATCAGGTCGAAGCCCGATATCAGGGAGTTAATGTTGAACATAGAGAAACCGACGCTGATAAATTTTTTAAACACAGTTTCGGAAAACTTTATATTTTAAGGTAAGATGGCAAACCAATGGTTTAAGTGCAAGCAGTTTGAAATAAAACAAGATAAATGTGGGCACAAAGTCGGCACTGACAGTTTTTTATTAGGAGCGTGGACTCATATCGGCAATGCGAGGCAAATATTAGATATAGGGACAGGCACGGGAATTTTAAGCCTTATGGCAGCTCAGCGAAGTCAGGCTGAGGTTACTGCAATCGAAATTGAAAAAGAAGCATTTGAACAAGCTCAGGAAAACTTTAATAATTCTCCATGGGCAGACAGATTAAGCATTCAAAATGTATCTTTACAGAAATTCAGTTCAAATAAAAAAAAATATGATGTAATAATCTGTAATCCACCATTCTTTCAGAACTCACTAATCAGCCCGGATGCTAAAAGAACACTGGCAAGACACATGGATATACTTACTCTTTCTGATATTGTTTTTTATGCAGAGAAGAATTTGGAAAAAGGAGGAATCGTTTCTTTAATATTACCGATAGAGCAGTTGTCTTATTTATTGGATTTTTTGAATGCTAATTCATGGTTTGCCTACAGGATAACTAAAGTGTATCCCAAGCCCGGGAAAAAAGCTCATCGTACATTGATTGAATTTGGAAAGCTTAAACGAGGCCTGGAATTAGATGAACTAACCATTGAGACAGAAAAAAGGCATGTTTATACTCAAAAATGTTATGAACTTTTAAAGGAGTTTTACCTAAAGATGGAATTCGAAAATATTGAGGAATAAAAAAAGCCGCTTTAAGCGGCTTTTTTGTTTATTGTCTTACTTTTATTTTGACAGTTTCTCCTATCCAGCAACCTATTGTATAGGATTTCCCTTCTGAATCACCATGGAAAAACATATCTTCTTTATTTGGATACATGCCGCTGTAGGAAGCTATTAATTTATTGGCTTCGTCAGCACAGTCGCTATCAACAGCTCTTGCTTGTACAAATTTATCAACAGCAGCAATAAAAACCAATGATTGGAAATAAGCATCATCACCACAATCTTTAGCACTTTGTGCATAAAGTTGACCAATTAAAATATATGGTTTACCCCAGCCTTTTTTCAATTCTGCAGCTTTATTGGCATAAGTTCTGGCAGCACTTGATTGTCCAAGCTTTGTTCCTGAAATGATAGCCATTTCATAATAATACTGAGCTTTTTTGTCGTCTAAACTGTCGAGTTTAATAGCTTGTTGATAATATTCAACTGCTTTGGAATATTCGCCTTTTTTTACAAATAACTGCGCAACTGAGTATGCCGCAAAAGCTGATGGTTGAAGCTTATACAATTGTTCTGAAGCCATGGCATACACTTTAGAATCAGTACACTCCTGACGGGCTAAAAGTTTTAATATAACTTTTAGCATATCAATGTTATCTTTGTTAGCTTCATATTTAGCTTCGAAAATGGGAACTATTTTATCACAGGAAGCCACGCCTGAATTAACTAAAGCTAAATCAATATTATCCTGTGCTTTTTTTACATTTTCTGCATCCGGTTTTAATTCTAATTGCGAAGTTAGCGCTTCCGAACATTTATTGTAATAATCTAAAACCTGGTCAGCAGGTAATTTTTGTTCTTTGTATAAATCAACAGCAATGCCCATTAAAGTCGTAATTGCTGCAGGATCTGAGCTTTTTCCGTCTTTTTCAAGCGATGAAGCTAAAATATCCAATGCTTCTTTTTTCTTGGCAGGATAAAGTCTGTAGAAGTCAATACCTTTATATCCGAGTACTTTTCCTTCTTCACCGAAATTTTGAATTCTCTTATCATACATTAACATTAAGGTGTCAGAGTATTTTGCTTTGATAGCAGGGTCTTTGGCAGTTTTAATCTTTTCCCATAAGATTTTTGGACCATGAATGTAAAGGTTCTTGCTCGATTTTGGACATTCATTGAAAACGATACTCCAAGATGGGTAAGCATCAGCAAAATTGTTCTGACGATAAAATTCAACATACAATGATAAATTCATTTTACAGCGTTCAGGATTTGAACCGTATTTTGAATCATCACCACCTCCGCTTTGCTCGTTTTGAGCATAAACAGATATGCTTCCAAGTGAAAGTAAAAAAGCTGCGATAAAAACACTAATCTTTCTCATAATGCTAATTATATTTACGTTTAATAAACCATATATCTTGCAACGATAATCCAACCGAAAATTGTAAAAAGTTTTCTTTCAATAAGCTGTTGTCAGTGGTACCACGACTTCCGTATGTGAGTGAAAGGTTAATCATAGGGGGTAATTTTCGGCGTACCATAGTAACTTCTCCTTTTTCGGTTTTGGTAATGGGAAGGCCTAATCCAAAAGTTATGCCAATTTCATTAATGTCGGTATTATTTATGTTCAGGTATGTCTGATTGTAATATGCGCCCAGCCTATAGTTTACCATCTTCCAATAGCTGTAGAATTTGTACGGGTCAGGAACGTATTGTATGCCAGTTCCAACGAATATGGTATTTCTCAGGTTTGGGTTTTCGCCAAAAAATTTTACATTCGACCATTGTTGCATTCTGAAATCTGCAGCCCATGTGAATTTATCATTTGTTGTAAATGACATTCCTATCCCTATGGACATAGGACTTTGTACTGTTCCTTTTTTATTTACGGAATTCTCAATGGT
Source organism: uncultured Bacteroidales bacterium (assembly GCA_964508675.1). Classification (GTDB taxonomy): domain Bacteria; phylum Bacteroidota; class Bacteroidia; order Bacteroidales; family GWA2-32-17; genus Ch61. The sequence continues at coordinate 2,895 of CAZDUU010000201.1, forward strand.
ATCCTTTGTAATATAACCATCCAGACTCAGGTACTTTGTGATAAGATCTGTTTGTTTTGCATTAAGATTATTCTGATTATCAAAAGTTAACCCTATACAAAATTTATATTTATTTGTTCTGAATCCGTTTTTAACTTCCTGTTTGGATATCTCATATTGAAGACCTAATTTATATGCTAAATCGCTGACTAATATCCTTTCTGTTTTATACAAATCAAACACATAGCTTTCATCATTGAAAGTTGCTGTGGAGTATCTGTCTAAAGACCCGAAAATATATGATGCCCTGATACCTAATGACAGACTTTGAATATTTATTATTTGAAGGTCTTCATTTACTTTTTGGGGTTTAAGAATATTTAACAATCTAAAGCCATTATTAATAAATACTTCATTGAATCCCCCATCGCCTTTGTACGTTGTGCTCATTGCGAGTGTGTCAATATCCTTATAATCGCTGATATTATATCCTACATTCGAATATGGATTAAGTCCCAGACTTAGGCCCCATCCTTTTTTTATAGGAAATGCAAAAGCAAAAGAACTAATATCAGTATTGGTAGTGGAAGTTGAAGAAATTGAATTTTTTATAGTATGATTTCTTCCCATTAAAGAAAACTCAGTCAGAAAGGAGAGTGTGTCAACTCCAGATGCTGAAGCCGGGTTTGCATCATTAATGTATCTGTTGGAGCGTTGAGCAATGGAAGTGTATCCCATAGCTATTCCGGGTTGATAGGATGTATATGTAAGGTCGCCAATCCCAAATTTTGAGTAAGGTGATAATGAAAACGATTGCGAACGTGCAATGGAAGAAGAAAGCAATAAAATTGATAAACCAGTAAGTAATTTATAAAACATTATATTTCAATATATTAATTAATCCCTTAACGACCAAATCTGGCTCTGCAAAGATGGTTTTTTTTATGAATTTTACCAAATATAAACTATCACCTCCGGTTATTATTGTTTTTCCTTCCGGATATTTTTCTAAAAAATCGTTAATATATTTTTCAATTTCATTTATTACCCCTAAAACTACGCCGGTTTGAATTGATTCAACCGTTGTTTTTCCCGGATAACTGACAAAATTACTTTTTTCTAGCTGTGGCAATTTTCCTGTAAAATGATGGAGTGCCTTAAAACGTGTCTCAATTCCCGGAGAAATAGCTCCACCTAAATATTCTCCGTTTCCGTTCAAAATATCAATAGTGATAGCAGTTCCAGCATCAATAATTAAACAAGGGCAGTTTTTAAATAGTGAAAAAGCTCCAACTGCAGAGGCAATGCGATCGACACCAAGACTTTCGGGGCTTTGATATAGGTTTTTTATAGGTAAGGGTGTTGTATGGTTTAAATAAAGAGAGTGCCGGGCTTTTTTTAAAATGTTTTCAATTTCATAATCATTACGAACATTGCTGACAATTATACTGAAGGTATCAACTGTAAACGGGGAAATAAATTCAAGCAACGTATCGATATGTTCAGATTTGTAATGAAAATGACTGTTTGAGCTTTCAATATATGCTTTAATGGATGTGTTTCCAACGTCTATGGCAATTAAATTCATGTCATTTTCTTTTTTTATCATATATTTGCTAAAAAATGCTTAATTTCAAGCTTTCAAATTAAGGTGTAAAAATACCAATTATTTTTATGAACAAAACTTCAAGAAAAGTTATTATTGTTGAGGATGATAAAATGCTTCAAACTGTTTTTTCACTTTTTGTGAAAGAACTTGGGCATGACTTGTTAGGTGCTTTTACAAGTGCAGATGATGCATTTAAGCAGTGCGAAAAAATAAGACCGGACGTTGTTTTACTTGACATAAACTTACCTGAAGGTACAAATGGTATTGTTGCTTCCAATAAATTTTACCTCGAATACAATGCTCCTGTTATATACATATCGAGTTATACTGACGATACTACTGTTTCAAATGCAATAAATTATTCAGCATACGGGTATTTAGTGAAACCGATTGATAAAGTTTCATTAGGAATTACAATTGACCTGGTGTGTTGGCGACATGAGTATGAACAGCAGAAAAAAATCAGCGAACAGTTGATTGAGCATAT
>CAZDUU010000202.1:0-4933 GCA_964508675.1 uncultured Bacteroidales bacterium
ATTGTTCCGTGTCAAGCACGGAATGACGTATTGAAGCGTCTGTGTTTAATGGCATGCTTTAACTTATCTTTTCTTCGTCATGACAGGCGCAGACCTGTCATCTCTTCCATATATTACCAACTCTCAACTTCCGGACTTAAATCTTTCCACCCGGGATTCGTTTTACTTATCAATTTATTTTTCCATTCTCGTTTCCATCCTTTTATATGCTTTTCGCGGGCTATAGCCTCTTCAATTCTGGTGTAAAATTCATAATAAACCAATTTGTTGCAATTATAACGGGCAGTAAATGAATTTTGAAATTCTTTGTTTTTATGTTGATATAGTCTTACTTTTAAATCGGAAGTAACACCGACATATAATGCAGTGTTATACGTGTTTGTCATAAAATAAATGCAGCCGCCTCTATTCATATTTAATTTAATGAGATGACAGGTCAAGCCTGTCATGACGTAAAGGTATTAAAATTATTAGCAACATGAATGATTAAAAGTCTTTAATTTTAGCACTAATGATAGGGGATAATATTTCGTTTTAGATAAATGATGTTCCCATTATATTCAAAAATGTACAACCTCAAATCGTCATTCCAGACTTGATCTGGAATCTCCTTTTCTCAAATGTTAATTATTGTTTTGTGTATGTAAAAGACAGGCTAACGTTAATGGTGTATTTTTACAGAATGGTAGACTTGTCCTTCTCCCTCCCTTGCGAGGCATGAGTAGCTTCCGTGTCAAGCACGGAATGACGTTAGGTAACATAAGTAAATATGAAAAAATAAACATTACAGCGAAGTTGAAAATATGCTTAGAGATAAATTTTATATTCTTGTATATTTAATGCTATAATTATTTTCAGAACCACTTATAAAGTCATTATTATTAATAGTCAAGACATTTTTTAAATTACGATTATCATTTGCTTTAACAGCATATTTAAAAAATGTTATTTCATTTTTTTGTGGATTATATTTAAAATCAGTTAATGTGAACCAATGCTCTCCTGAAATATAATATTTACCATCTGCTTTAATCTCACATATTTCTGAACCTATTTGTCCATTAATTTCCCATTGGTTTTTCCATGATCCGATTAAAAAATCAATAGATATATGTTTTTTTTTATATCTGTTTTTAATTTTGATAAAGTATATTCCTGAAATAATTGCTAAAATGATTAATAAATAAACAGGGATTTTTATTTCATAAATCAATACAGTTCTTATTTTTTCAATAAAAGTATATGAGTTACCAAATTTTATTGAATTAAATGGAATTAATCCCAAAACAGCAACAATCCCAAAGATAAAAGTTAATAATCCTTGGTTTGCATTACACCAATTCCTGAAATCATTGACTTTATTTATCATTATTTTTATCTAAAAATGTAAATATTGACAAAGTTATTAAATAGCTATTACAGTTCAAAATAAATTGCAATAAATTTTACTCCTGTTTTTCCTGTAGCTCGAGCCAGCGAAGTTCCAGATTATCAATTTCTTCGTTGAGCTGATGGAGGCGTATAGCAATAGTGTTACGTTTCTGATTGTCAGTATTGGGGTCTGACAGCTTATTTTCTAATTCCTTCTTTTCCTGTTGCGATTGGCTGAGGGTAAGCTCTATGTTCTCAAGTTCTTTCTGCTCTTTGTATGTGAGCTTTTTCTTTTCGGGTTTATTTCTTGGAACAATAGTTTCTATTTCTTTTTTTACAGGTGGATTTTGCTTTTTCTGCAAAGCTTCTTTTTTCCTGCGTTCGCTGAGGTATTGGGTGTAATTACCCGGGTAATCCTTAATACGACCTTCGCCTTCGAAAGCAAAAATATGTTCCGAAATTTTATCAAGAAAATAGCGGTCGTGCGATACTGCCACCACGCAACCACTGAATTGCAACAGGTATTCTTCAAGTACGTTCAGTGTAAGAATATCCAGATCGTTGGTAGGTTCATCAAGGAATAATACATTGGGATTGCGCATGAGCACTGTAACGAGTTGCAGGCGACGTTTTTCGCCACCACTCAGTTTTTCAACCAATGTGTATTGAGCATTGGGAGGGAAAAGAAAAAAAGTAAGCAGCTGACCGGCTGTTAAATGATTGCCATCGGCAGTGGTGATGTATTCGGCAATATCTTTTACAACGTCAATTACACGTTTGTCGGGCGGATATTCGGTGTTCTCCTGTGTGAAATATCCAAGAAATACAGTCTCGCCGTATTCAAAATGTCCGGAATCGGGTTTTATTTTCTGGGCAAGCAATTGCAGAAATGTTGTTTTTCCGCAGCCGTTAGGTCCCACGATTCCGATACGCTCACTTTGGTGAAATTTGTACGAAAAGTCTTTTAGTATGATGTAATCTCCAAATGCTTTTGAAAGGTAGTTTATTTCGAGAATTTTTTTACCCAGCCTGCGAGTGGCGGTTTTTATTTCTACTTTTTGCTCTAAAGTTTGCTGATGAGCTTTTTCGTCAATGGCATCAAATGCATTCACCCGATATTTAGATTTGTGTGTACGTGCTTTGGGCATTCTCCTTATCCAGTCAAGCTCTTTGCGATAGAGGTTTCGTGCCTTTTCAATCTCAGACTGGGCTTGTTGCAACCGTTCACTACGTCGTTGGAGAAAATAGGAATAATTCCCTTCGTATGAATATATTTGTTTTTGGTCGAGCTCGATGATCTGGTTGCAAACCTGCTCCAAGAAATAACGGTCGTGAGTCACCAAGAAGAGGGTTTCAATATCATTATCCAGATATTCTTCGAGCCATTCAATCATATCCACATCGAGGTGGTTAGTTGGCTCATCAAGAATCAGGATGTCGGGTTTGCTGAGAAGTGTTGAAGCTAATGCCAGGCGTTTTTTCTGCCCTCCAGATAAATTTGAAATCTGAGTCTGAGGTTCGGGAAGTTCAAGTTTGGAAATGAATTCGTTTATTTTGGTTTCGTAATTCCATGCATCGAGGCTGTCCATAAGAGCGATGGCTTCGTTCATGCTTTTTTCATCGGCAGAATTCATGGCCTTGTGATATTGTTCCAAAGCCTGTTCTACTTTTGTGTTGGAATGATGCAATGTTTCGAAGACCGTAGCAAATTTAAATTCAGGGTTTTGTGGAAGGTAACCAATGCTGGTATCGTTGCGCATGGTTATTTTACCACTATCGGGTGTGTCTAATCCATTGATTATGTTTAACAGGCTGGTTTTTCCGGCACCGTTTCTTGAGATTAGCGCAATTTTTTCGCCTTTATGAATGCTGAGCGAAATATTTTCAAACAACACTAGGTCACCATAGCTTTTGGTGATGTTTTCAGCCTGTAAAAGTACCATTAAGCAAAAGGGTGTGTAACGTTATATTTTTCTGACAAATGAACCAGATCTTTTATAACTTCGGGTTTTATACTGATGCCGTTTTGTTTATGAAAAACTGTTTTTCCGTATTCAGGTTCTCCGGGTATAATGACTTTTTCGTGCTGTGTATTCGGTTTTGCCTTTTTGAAGGTTTCAACCCATTGGTCCATGCTGTTCAGAAAATCTTCAGCAGGGCGGAATGCATCAATGCGGTAAGCTCCGAAGAAATGCCCCAGACCTTTTCCGACTTGTTTGTCGGGCAAGGGAATGTAGCCTACCTGTGGAGGTACGAAGGGACCAAAATTTCCACCGCCGAGAACAGATGAGAAAATATCAACAATAGCTGACATGCAATAACCTTTGTGGCTTCCATGTTCGTAATCACCTCCAAGAGTAACAATAGCACCTCCGTCTTTTAAGATACCTGGCTGATCGGAAGGGTTTCCTTCTCTATCCTGAACAAACCCCAGATCAATCGTTTTGCCCTCTTTTTCCATTAAAGCGAGTTTCCCGCGTGCGATGGGGCTGGTGGCAAAGTCAGCAATGAACGGAGGATATGATTTAGTCGGAATAGCAACAGCCAGGGGATTGGTTCCTAGCATTCTTGATACGCTCCAGGTAGGAGCTACCAGAGGATTAGCGTTGGTTCCTGAAATTCCTATCATATTTTTATCGCTTGCCATGAGTGCATAAAAACCCGCAATTCCATAGTGATTGGAGTTGATTACGCTGGCCCATGCTGTTCCGTATTGATTAGCTTTTTCGATAATCCATTGCATGGTTTTTTTTGCGGCTATCATACCGTAACCGTTGTCGGCATCTACGGTGAAAGTAGTATTTGTCTGGTGAACGATTTTTACCTCTGGTTTGAGGTTAATACGTCCTGCTTCCCAAAGCGAAATATAATCGTTTACGCGCATGAGTCCGTGTGAAGGAATTCCCCTGAGTTCAGCAGCTAAAAGAACTTCAGCTATGACTTCGGCATCTTCTCTGGGACAACCGATGCGATTAAACAATTTTAGGGTATAATCGAATAAAGTCTGGTATGACAAGCGATTTTCCATGCTTATTGGTTTTTACGATTGACAACGGTTGCACTTGCCTGAGCTGTAGGCATTATAACCATTTCGTTGATATTTACATGAGCGGGGAGCGATAAAATAAATTCCACTATATGAGCAATGTCTTCTCCTTTTAAAGGATCCAGTCCGTCATATACTTTGGATGCTCGTTCAGTATTGCCTTTAAAACGAACCATAGAGAATTCTGTTTCCACCATTCCCGGATGTATGGCTGTTACTTTAAAACCCTTTTCGAGCAGGTCAATGCGCATCCCTTTGGTAAGTGCATCAACAGCCGCTTTGGTAGCGCAATAAACGTTTCCGTTGAGGTAGGTTTCTTTTCCTGCAATAGAACCGATATTGATGATATGCTTTGTTTCGCTGTTTTTCATCAAAGGAAGTACTTTTTTTGTAATATAAAGCAAACCTTTAATATTGGTGTCAATCATTATTTCCCAGTCGCTGAGATCACCTTCGTCAATGGGACTGAGCCCTGCAGCCATCCCTGCATTGTTGATGAGTACATCAATATTTTTC
>CAZDUU010000203.1:0-4917 GCA_964508675.1 uncultured Bacteroidales bacterium
CTTTTACAAAGTACATCGATTTTATGTTTGCACCTTCTGTTAATCTCGAAGGAATGACGAATTACAAAAAACAGTATTTTGGTTTCAGGGGAGGTATTCAATACGAACTTAACCGTAAATTTATTGGTTTTTACAGCCGTATGGAAGCTGGCATGTTTCCGGGTGTGGGAATGCTACCCTTGTTTTTCAGAATTACCTGTGGTTTAAATCTGCGCTTTGCAAAAATGAAAGCTGTTGAATCGTAAGAAATAATTTTTTACTCAGGCGTCCACTTTCAGAAAAGAAATATAGCCGAGGCGGACGCTTGAGCCATTTATATTTGAATCCCTTTTAACCTTTTTAATTTTTTAGTTCTGACTTCCTACTTTTAACTTTCAACTTTTTCCTTTATACTTTCATCTGTCTTACACAATCATTCCTGCGGCCACCGTTTCATTCGTTGCTTCGTCAACCAGGACAATGCTTCCGGTAATACGGTTTTTACGGTACGAATCATAAAAAATTGGTTTTTGCAGGCGCAATGACAAGCGTCCGATGTCGTTCATATGGACGGTTTTATCGTTTTCAATGCGATGCAGGTCTTTCATATCAACTTTGTAACGAATATCGTTGACTATACATTTTACTTCGTTGCTGGTGTGGCGAAGAATGTATTTGCCTTTGAGCTGAAGCGGTTTTTCGTTGAACCAGCAGAACATCATTTCCACATCCTGCGAAACGGTTGGGAGGTTGTTTTCTTTTACAATCATATCGCCTCTGCTGATGTCAATATCATCTTCGAGCGTAATGCTGACAGATTGCTGGGCATAAGCCGATTCGTGGCTTTCTTCGAAAGTGTCAATACTTTTAATGGTTGAGCTGAAGCCTCCGGGAAGCACTTTTATTTTGTCGCCTTTTCTGAAAACACCGCTTGCAATGCGTCCTGCGTAACCGCGGTAATCGTGAAATTCTTTATTCTGCGGACGAACGATATACTGAACCGGAAAACGTGCATCAATAAAGTTAATGTCGCTGCTAATGTAGATGGTTTCCAACAGCCACATCAATGTCGGTCCTTCGTACCATGTCATTTGCTGACTTCGCTTTACAATATTATCGCCATTTAATGCACTGATGGGAATAAAGCGAATGTCTTTCACATCGAGTTTTGTAGCCATGTTCAGAAACTGTTGTGTGATTTCGTGATAGCGTTCTTCGTTGTAATCGACCAGATCCATTTTGTTGATACATACAACAATATGAGGTATTTGCAATAAACTGGCAATAAATGCATGGCGAATGGTCTGCTCTACGACTCCGTTGCGGGCATCGACTAAAATTAAAGCCAGATTGGCAGTCGAAGCACCCGTTACCATGTTTCGTGTATATTGAATATGTCCCGGTGTATCGGCAATAATGAACTTGCGTTTGGGTGTGGCAAAATATCGGTAAGCAACATCGATGGTAATTCCCTGCTCGCGTTCGGCTTTAAGGCCGTCGGTAAGCAATGCCAGATTTAGATTTTCTTCACCTTTCAACAGGCTGGCCTTTTCCAGCGCTTTCAACTGATCCTCAAAAATAGCCTTACTATCATAAAGCAAACGACCGATGAGTGTGCTTTTGCCATCATCAACACTTCCTGCTGTCGTAAACCGCAGTAGTTCCATATTCAAATATCCGTTTACTATTTCGTTCATATATTACTTATGGTATTTAGATTTGTGATTTTTTTTAACCGCTAAGTTTTTACGCAAAGACTACTATAATTCTGAATTCTAACTTCATAATTCAAACTATCTGCTTATTAAAAATATCCTTCTTTTTTCCTGTCTTCCATTGCAGTATCGCTGCGCCGATCGTCGTAGCGGCCTCCGCGCTCTGTGATGCGCGTGGCAGCAATTTCGGTAACGATGTCTCCTACAGAATTAGCTTCAGAGAGAACAAGTCCCGTACAGGTAATGTCGCCAATGGTACGGCAACGGACTCTTTTCGTTTCGGCTTTTTCGTTGGGTTTCATCATCATAAATGGAGCTGTGGCTAACCAAACCCCGTCACGATTGAAAACTTCGCGGTTGTGTGAGAAATAAATGGATGGAATATCGACCTTTTCGAGTAAAATATAAAGCCAGACATCTAATTCTGTCCAATTACTAAGAGGGAAAACGCGGAAATGCTCGCCCATCTTTTTCTTGCCGTTGAAGATGTTCCAGAGTTCAGGGCGTTGGTTTTTCGGATCCCACTGGCCAAACTCATCACGATGTGAGAAAAAGCGTTCTTTGGCGCGGGCTTTTTCTTCGTCGCGACGGCCACCTCCAAAGGCGCAATCGAATTTAAATTCTTCGATAGCATCGAGAAGTGTAGCCGTTTGTAAAACATTCCTGCTGGCATTGATACCTTTTTCTTCCACCACTTTTCCCTGGTCAATTGTATCCTGAACCAAACGAACAATACATGTTGAGCCTGTTTTTTTCATCAGATCATCGCGAAAATCGAGTGTTTCGATAAAATTATGTCCGGTATCGATATGCAAAAGTGGGAAAGGAACTTTTGCAGGAAAAAACGCTTTTCGTGCCAGGTGAAACATCACAATGCTGTCTTTGCCGCCCGAAAAAAGCATGGCAGGACGCTCAAATTGCGCTGCAGCTTCGCGAATGACAAATATAGCTTCGTTTTCCAGTTCACGTAAATGCGATATTCTTTCGTTTATCATAAGCGTATCTTTTTCAAAATATAATCTTTTATTGTATTTAAGCAGTTTTCAATGCTTTCATTATCGGTATTTATTGTCAGTTGTGCATCTGTGGGCTCTTCGAAAGGAGCAGAAATTCCGGTAAAGTCTTTTATGGCTCCTTCGTGTGCTTTTTTGTAAAATCCTTTCACGTCACGATTTTCGCAAGTATCGAGCGAAGCCTGAGTATAAATGAGAATAAAATTTTCTTTGCCGATAATTTCTTTTGCCATATTCCTGATATCGTTGGTAGGGCTTACAAAAGTATTAATGGTGATAATGCCGTTTGAATTAAAAAGCTTGTTGATTTCGGCAATTCGTCGGATGTTTTCTTTTCGGTCTTCGTCAGAAAACCCAAGATCTTTGTTTATTCCATGGCGGACATTGTCGCCGTCGAGTAAGGCCGCTGTATATTTAAGTTCATATAGTTTTTTTTCCAAAGCGAGAGCCAATGTGCTTTTTCCGCTTCCGGAAAGACCGGTAAACCAAATAGTTATTGCTTTCTGGTTCAATTGTTTTTCTTTTTCCGATTTTGACAGCATTTTATCAAAAACAGGTTGTATATTTTCAGACATTTTCGACTGTATTTAAGATTTTTCTACCCCATTTTATCTGAGCCCAAATCCTTTCATGTACAAAGAAAAAGAAAATTTTGGTAAATACCTCTAATGAGCCTATCGTTAATGCAAAATGCATGTTTCCGGATATGAAAAAACTTAAAATTGTAGTGTCAATGGTTCCCCATATGCGCCAGCTGATGCTTTTTGCAAGACTTCTTAGCGGGATGGTTTTGTTGTTGTTTCTTCCCCAGGGAATCAGGTTCCATAGTCGTTCGTGAAAGAAGTACAATATCACTTTTGTAAGCACTTCTGTAAGTGCTATTGGTGCTGCTATTACTGCTTTTCCTGTTACGATAAAAGCAAGAAAAAAGGTATCAATACTGGCAAATATACGCCAACTGATGCCTTTTACCAAACTGCGAACTGGGCTGTCTATTATCATGGTGCAAATATATAAATAAATATATTATGTCTATATAAATTATAGATTATATATGTAAATAAATTTAATAATAAATCATTAAACTGTTAATTATTAGAAGATTATTCAGATTTTTTTGAATGTGTTCTTTTAATCCAGTGCGGAAGAATAAAAACTCCAATAAAAAGATATGGATAGTAGCTTACTGCTCTCCAGGCCAAAGCAAGTAAAGCAACAAAGCCAACAGGAATAAAAACAGACAGGTAATTAGAAAAAACAACTTCAGCAAATCCACTAGCGCCCGGGCTGGGTAGAACCAACATCATGACCCACATAACCAATTGTCGTGCAAATATTTCAAAATGTTCGTACAAACTGATTCCATTATATTGAATATTTAATCCTGCCAATAAAGCTAAGAGTAAAAAATTAACAACCCAATAACGGGCAGTCCATGAGACAATCGAAGCACCAAAAGCCTTAAGCCAGAATTTAAATGGTTTTCCTTTTAGTTCGTGAGAAGCTGTAATAATATCGTCGCCGGTATGGGCAGCTTTTTCTCTCCATTTCTTTAAAAACCACAATTTAAAAATTCCTGTTATTATATGTTTAAGCGATTTGGGATTTACAAATAAACCATATCCGATGAATATGTCGAAAACGAATTTTATTCCATAACCAATAAAAGCAAAATAAAGGTAATTATTGCTAAAAGCATTGGCATCAGAAAATAACTGATTTATTCCAACCGAAAAAATGACCAAAGGAAAAATAATTATAAAGTATAATTCATCTAAAAATGCCGTTGCCATTACTAATGCCGTACTTTTTCCCAACGATATTCCTTCCTTATAGATAAAATAGGTTGCTACAGTTGTTCCTCCTACAGCAGATGGCGAAACTGCCGAAGCAAATTCCCAAAGCATAATAATATAAAAGACCTTTTTCCAGGATAGCTTTTTCTCGCTCAGGATACGCAGGCGAATCATATATCCGATATCGCGAAGAAACATCATAAAAAATGAAATGATAATGAAGAAAAGAACGATGGAACTAAATGAAAAAGAATCGACAGCCTGTTTATTCCAGTCTTTATATATGAGATATCCAACTATTAATACTCCAATTAAAATTGGAATGATAATTTTAACTGGAGAAACTCTTTTTAATATGTCGGGTTTACTCTCGCTCATTTTTTTTCAGGCTAAAAGTAGTTATTTTTATCAAAA
>CAZDUU010000204.1:0-4853 GCA_964508675.1 uncultured Bacteroidales bacterium
GACAGAAAAAGCTAATTTTGAGACCTTCTCTACGCTTTGATGAGGAAAAAGCATACTGGTAGATGTATCAATAGCCAGGTAACTACGAAGGTTTGTTTCTTCTTCGTATTTCTTCACATACAAACGATCAGTACGTGCAAAAAGCTTCCAATCCACATGACGTGTGCTTTCGCCGGTATTATATTGGCGATGTTCGGCAAATTCAACCGAAAAACCATGATAAGGGCTTTTGTGCAAACCGCTGATAAATCCTTCAACAACAAAACGGGCAACAATTTCAAGATGGTCAAAATCGTGAACCTGCTCTAAACGATGTGTATATTTATCGTTAATCATTGTACAAAAGTAAGTGATTTTTTTCAGCCCACTTCATCTTTAATCCTAATTTAGTTTAAAAATGCTAAATCGCATAAATAATAAAGGCTATGCAAATGCACAGCCCTTATCAAAATTTATATGGAGGAAACAAGATATATCTTATAAAGCACCTTCATCGTATGCTTTTTCTCCGTGAATTGCCATATCAAGACCCTGTTTTTCGGTATTTTCATCAACTCTGACCGGAGTAACAAGATTAATAAGAATAAGCATTAAATAAGTGAATATAAATGCATAAACAGAAGCAGCAACAACAGCAACAATTTGTTTTACAAAGAATGAGCTATCGCCAAAAACAAGACCATCAGCACCAAACTGATTTACAGCTTTTGAAGCAAATACGCCTAATAAAATAGTACCTAAAACACCACCTACACCGTGTACACCCCATACATCGAGTGCATCATCCCATTTCATCTTATTTTTAAAATTTACTGCAAAATAGCAAACAAGACCTGCGGCAGTACCAATAATTGGTGAAGTCCAAACCGGTACAAATCCTGCACATGGAGTAATAGTTGCCAAACCGGCAATAGAGCCTGTTAATAAACCAAGAAGTTTTGGTTTCTTTTCTCTTGACCATTCAATCACAAGCCATGCAATAGTTGCAAATGAAGCAGCGATGTCGGTATTAATAAAAGCTGTTGAAGTTATAAAATCAACCTGAACTTCGCTACCGGCATTGAAACCATACCATCCAAACCACAACAAACCACTACCAATAGCAACTAAAGGAATACTGTTTGGAGTTGAGTTTTTATCAACTCGTGCTTTTACATAGAATACTGAAGCTAAAGCGGCAAAACCGGCAGTTGCGTGAACAACAATACCACCTGCAAAGTCAAGAACACCCCACTGTGCTAATAAACCGCCACCCCAAATCATGTGAACGAATGGATAGTAAACAAAAATTTGCCATACGGTCAAGAAAATGATATAAGCTTTGAAATTGATACGATTAACGAAAGCACCTGTAATAAGAGCAGGAGTGATAATAGCAAACATCATTTGGTAAGCAAAGAATACAAATTCAGGAATTTTACCATTGGTGTACATACTATTAGAGTTGATTCCGTTGAGAAAAGCTTTTCCGAAATCGCCAATTATACCACCTTCGCCACCACTAAAGCAGAGTGAATAACCAAATAAAACCCAGAGTACCGTTGTCCAGCCGAGCGACACGAAACTTTGAATCATAATTCCTAAAATATTTCTCTTGGTAGCCAGACCACCATAGAAAAATGCAAGTCCGGGAGTCATTAGCATCACCAAACTTGTTGCTAAAAGCATAAAACCAGTTGAACCAGTGTCAATCATAAAACAAATTTTTAATGGTTAGTATTTAATTTATAAAGTAAATCCGAAAAGGAGATAAACATTCTGAGACTGTGGATTAAAAATCAAAGAACCTTTTACAGGAAGTTCAAAATCATTGGAAATTTTAATCTTTCTATAGCCTGTAACGCCCATATTTATAACGCCCATTGTATTTCCGTATGCACCGGCCTGTGGTGTAAAACCTAAAAAGACATCAGCACTATTGTCTTTAACTTTAAATGTATAACCTAACTCAATATAAGTGGAATAATAGGTTTTATCCGTTGTATCTTTTGATGCATCATATCCCCAGCGTTTATCGTTACCATAAACGAATGCTCCTGCCAATATCCACAAAGGGCATTTTTCACCACCTTTAAATTGCAGTGCTGTTTCAATGGTGTGAGCTGTTTTTTTATCGTCAAAAATAAAATAACGGTTGTCGGGGGAAGCATTTAACCCGTTAGCGTATGGAATATAGTAATCGGTAAGAATCAATGAAAAATTTTTAACTGTATATTTGGCATACAAATCAACTTCTTTGTAAAAAGTATTTGTTGCAATAGCACCCCAATAACCAATTTCAAAGTTTTTTAAAGTAGCTGAGAGAGTTGGTTGTATGCTGGGGGAATTACCGTAATCGGTTCCTCTCCATACGTAACGGCTCATAATATCTGAACCGATGTTTAAATTCAATTTACATTTACCGGAATCGTTCTGTGAAAAAGAAGAAAAAGAAGAGCTTAAAACAATTAAAATCAGGCTAAAAGATTGTCTAAAGTTTCTCATAAATATAATACTATTTTGGTTTTAGCAAAATTAGCGACCACCCAACGCTTGGGCAATTGGAGAAACCTTTGATTTTAAGTAAGTATCTTATTTATGAAATAGGGAAATTCCTTAGATTTCGATAATTTTATTTTTTATGGCAAAGTGAACAAGTTCTGCTGTATTTTTTAATTTAAGTTTTTGAAAAATATTGCTTTTATGACAATCAACCGTTTTAATACTGATAAAAAGCTTCTCGGAAATTTCTTTTGCTGAAGAACCTGATGCAATCAATCTAAGAATTTCCATTTCTCTTTTAGTCAGTTCTTTATTCTCCATCACCTCCTGCTCTACCTGAAATTTTTTGGTGTAGTTTTTTATAAAACTTTCTGAAACTGTTTTGCTGAAATACTCACCACCCCTGTATATGGTATTTATAGCTTCGAGAAACTCCTCGCGCGAGGAATCTTTTGACATATAGCCCCGGACTCCGGCTTTGATGGCATTCATCACAAATTCTTCTTTTGTGTGCATAGAGAGAATCATAATTTTTATTTCAGGATTGGTTTGTTTGAGGCTTTTGGAAATTTCAATTCCCGAACTTTCGTTCAATGTAATATCTAAAACAATTAAATCCGGACTGTTGTTTTTCAGATAATCATAGAGTTCCTGGCAGGTGGAAAAATCAGCAACTATTTCTATATTACTGTCATCGGAAAGCAACGATTTAATTCCATCTCTGAAGATTTTGTGATCATCGACCAAAACTACTTTTATCTTTTCCATATTAAACAGGTATTGAGATTTTTATATGTGTTCCGGCTCCCTGTTCGGTTTCAATTTCAATGGAGCCATTTAATAATTTAACTCTTTCACGCAGATTTATGATTCCATTGCCTTTATATTGCTGACTCAGCGAAAACCCGCAGCCGTCATCTTCGATGCTCAGTTTAATGTCCGCATTTTCTTTTATCAAAGAGATACGTGCATTTTTAGCCTGTGAGTGTTTTGCAATATTATTCAATGCTTCCTGAACAATTCTGTAAATATATATCTGGTTTTTTTCAGAAATTATTCCTTCTTCAATATTTTCGCTAAAATAGCTGATATCTATTCCGGTATTGGCCTTTGCTTCCTTGCAGAGGTTTTTTAATCCTTCGTCCAATCCAAAATTTATCAGAATACTTGGAGTCAAATCGTTTGAAATAGAGCGGAGCTCTTTTATGATAATTTTCAACAATGCCTGTGTTTCAACTATCTTATTTTTCAGTTGTTTTTCTTCTGAATTTTTACTTTGTTCCAGTTTGATATTTGCTGCTAAAACCATTTGTCCAAGACTGTCGTGTAAATCTCTTGCGACACGTTTTCTTTCCATTTCCTGCCCGTCTATCAAAGAGCTGATTCTTTTTATTTTTTCTTCTTCAATGAGTTCAGACTGTTCTTTGATTTGTTTTGTCATTTTATTAAAAGTATCTGTCAGTGTACCTATTTCATCATTTGAATCGTGCTCCAGCTCTACATTATAATTTCCCTTTGTTACTTCTTCGCTTGCTTTCTGAAGCCTTTTTATGGGTAACGTGATTCTCTTGGAAATAAAAACAGCCAGAATAAATATAAACCCAGCAATAAAAAGCCCCGTAACAAGTATATTATTTCTGATGGCTGAAATGGATTTCATCGTTTCCTTTTCGTCAATCTCTGCTAAAATGACCCACTTAAGTCCGTCAATTTTTAAAGGGCTGAATGAACTTAAACAACTGATATTTCGATAATCATGAATTATATCTGTGCCGGTTTGACCCTCAAGTGCTTTTTCAACAGAAACAGATTTTACTTTTATCTTTAATATCGTTTTATGAAAAAATCTCGAATTGCTTCTCATCAGCGAATCACTTCCAACGATATAAGTTTCACCGGATAAGCCCAAACCATTATTTCCTGAATAGTCATACATGATTTTGTTTACCGTTGAAATTGGAATTTCAAAGATCAGAAAACCATCTTTATCATCAAGTTTTTTGAAAATATAAATATTTTGATTTACAGGTGTGATGTCTTTTATGTAAGTATCATTAAAGTCCGGTAATTTTAAGGATTCGCTGATAATGTATTTTTCCGATCCAGTATTGTGATATGACACAGAAATTAATTTTTGCTTTTTCAACAGATATACATTCGACAGGTAAGTGTATTTTTCTAACAGGCCTGAATCCAGTTTATTATTAATCAAATCATAATGATAGAATTTCGAACTCTGATTAATTTCATAGATTCTGTCTTTAAAAAAACCTTCCACACGTTTTTGCTTTTCAATCCGGAGTGAAGTTAGTTGATCAAAAGTTCTGTTTATAATGGCTTTTTTTGCATAGTAGTAATTCAGGGAGCCGATT
>CAZDUU010000205.1:0-4849 GCA_964508675.1 uncultured Bacteroidales bacterium
TGGAACAAAATTAATAAATTTGAAGATGTGAAAAGACTGATAAGCTTAAAAGAATTAAATTTGAACAAAGCAAAGCGAAATTATTTATGATAAAATTCATTGAAAAGCTTTAAGAAAAAAGCAAATCCTAATCTTTTTAACAGTACCTGAACAGTTAATTTTTCATAAATAGATAATTTACTGTTTTTATTTAGACTATTTCTAATTATATTTGCATAATGAATTTTTTGAAAGCATAAAAAACAAAGTATATGAAAATCTTAATAGTAAAGTACCTTCCGGGAAGGGAATTTTCGAATACGGGTCTTTTATATAACCATACAAAAGAACTATTGGGTAATAAACATGAAATTACTGAACTTGATTTAGAAAAAAATCCTCCTTCGTTCTTTGAATTCAATTCTTTAATGGGTTATTACAGAAGAAATTACCAGGGAAAAGAATTAGTAAAGGAACAGGCTGAAAAAATTAAACCCATGGACGATTTATTAAATCAGTTAAAAAAAGCAGACATTGTAATTGTGGTTTCTCCGATGCACAATTTCGGTATGCCGGGAATTGTAAAACTGTGGTTTGACTCTGTAATGCAAAAAGGTGTTGCATTTGATTACGGTGAGAAAGGTCCTCTCGGTTTATTTAAAAACAAAAAAGCATTGACCATATTCACCAGTGCAGGAGAGTATTCATGCAAACAGGTAAGCACAAATTATCCCGAGTGGGATACATACTCATTCCTAGCAAAAATTGAATTTGCCTATATGGGATTTAATGCTATCGAAGTAGTAACTGCCTCAACAGGAAATCCAAACAGTAAAGACAAAAATATACATATTGCTAAATCCAGAATTGAAGAAGTGCTAAAAAACTGGAAACTCTGATTTTATATTTCTTTGCTCAAGCGATAGAAGGCTTTAAGGCCTTCTATTTTTTTTTCGTCAAAATCGTAACGAATATCATTTTCCAGATAATCCAAAAGAAATCTGTCAAAGTGTAAATATGCTTTAAGAGCCTCATTCTTATGTTGAAGCCCCCATTTTATTGCTGTATTAAGCTTTTCAACAAAGTTTGAATCTATTTGCTTAGTTTTTACCCAATATGCGAAAACAAAGGGTAATTGCTGAAAGTTGAACCACTCAGTTGCTAAATCATAGACATAGTCATATTTACCGAGCATGTCAAGAGCCCTGTCTCCAATAACCAAAGCCGCAACATCATTGTTGATTTTTTCTTCGTAGCCTTTATCTGAGGATAAAAATTCAAATTGTTTTTTCCAGTAAAACTTTGCCAATATCCTGACCAGCTTAACAGAAGTAGTTGATTGATAATCCAAGACAATGGTTTT
This sequence comes from uncultured Bacteroidales bacterium, assembly GCA_964508675.1. Taxonomy (GTDB): domain Bacteria; phylum Bacteroidota; class Bacteroidia; order Bacteroidales; family GWA2-32-17; genus Ch61. The sequence continues at coordinate 1,343 of CAZDUU010000205.1, forward strand.
TACGTCCTCCACCGGTTTTTGCGAAAAAAGCATTACAGATTTAACTTTTCCTTCTGCGCCTATACAATTTCCTTTGATTATTATTGATTCATCATATTCATTGATTGTTCCTGAGGGCATGAGTACAATATCAGCCTGCTTTTCATGAAAAGCTTTTGAACATAATGAAGGATATATTTTATTTAACTGAAATTCATAATCTTTTAAAATTCCTGACCTCTCTATTCCATAAATAAAAGGGAAAGTATTGATATATGAAACAGCTGCAATACGATTCATTATTTCAATATTTTTTCTACTGAAAATGTCGCTGCAACCACGATAAAGATTGCCAGAAATGGTGCAACAAAATCACCTATCAGAGGAATTAAATACGATAAATAGAATATTAATCCAAGTCCGACAGCCAATCCTTTATTCTTCCTTACAACGGTAACACTCTGAGCTATGGATAAGCCTTTTCTTTCAAAACTATAGTCCATAAAAGAAAAACCAAAGAAATAAGCATTTATCACCAACACTATAATGGCAGCTACTGGTGAAATTACCCAACCGATAATAGGGAAAAAGCTTAAAACAAATACTATAATGGTCAATAATAGCTGTATTCCCATATTTCTGATTGACAGCAGCACACTACGTAGAATTTGCCTCATCCAAACAGCCCATTCAAAAGGATATTCTTTTAAAGTCTGGATTTTTTCTGTCCGTTCAGACAAATAAGATAATAACGGGGAAAAGATTATAAGAATAAAATATCCGCTAAAGAAGTAGAAAATAAAAAAGAACAAGAGTTTAAATAAAACAAATAAAATTCCTCTGAGCAAAAAGCTCAGCACACTGTATAACCAACCAGAATGTTGCTCTATACCGATATAAGTATAAAATTCACGAATGGTATAATTATAAACACTATCGCCCAGAATACTAGTCAGATAAAATACAATAGCAAACAATATGATGGGAAAAAGAAGAAATAAGCTAAAATGTTTGAAAGTAAATGAAATTGACTTTACAAATGAATTTACGCTCTCCGACAATCCTTCTAAAAAGCTCATACTACTTTTTCTTATTCAACTGTTGACGTTGGCGGGTCATTTCTTCTAAACGTTCCTGAAAACGACTTTTTTTAACCGGTTTCTTTTTATTTTCGTTCAACTGAGCAATTAACTTTTCTTCATTTACAAAACGACGAATCAGGTACATTTGTCCAAAAGTAATAACGTTAGCTAAGAAATAATAATAGCTCAAACCTGCAGAGTAATTATTAAAGATGAATAAAAACATAACCGGCATTAAGTATGAAATTATCTTCATACTTGGCATGGTAGTATTTTGCGGATTTAGTTTATTCTGCTGATAGGTATAGATAATAGTACTTGCAGTCATCAATAAACAGAATAAACTCATATGATCGCCATAAAACGGAACGTTGAAACCAAAATTCCAGATAGAATCATAGGATGACAAATCAGATGCCCATAAGAAAGGTTGCTGCCGTAATTCGAATGAAGACGGGAAAAATCTGAACATTGCAAATAAAATTGGCATTTGAAGCAGCATTGGCAGACATCCTCCCATAGGATTTACACCTACTTTCTTATACAATGCCATCGTAGCCTGCTGGCGTTCGAGTGGTTTATCTTTGGGTATTTTTGCATTGATTTCATCAATCTGCGGTTTTAAAACGCGCATTTTGGCTGTTGCCAGATAAGATTTATATGTCAGCGGAAAAAGTATAATTTTAAGCAGGATAGTCAGTATAAGGATAATGATACCGTAACTTCCGATAAAATTATCGAGGAAATTAAATACTGGAATTACAATAAAACGGTTTATCCATCCAAATATTCCCCATCCTAACGGGATTAATTTTTCAACTTCTGGAATATTCTGTTCTCCAAGTGTATGGTAATGATTGGGACCAAAATAAAAAACAAAGTTTTTAGAAATAACTTCTTTGTCTTCATAGCCCAAAGTGAGTTCAGCATTCAAATCCTTTAAAAGTCTCGGAGTTCTTCCAACATATTTTTTTGTTTCAATTGTGGCATTTAAAAAGGGTTCTTGCGCCATCAGCACTGAACTGAAAAATTGTTGCTTAAATGCAACCCATTTCACCTTTGTTTTTAAATCTTCTTTATCATCACTTGTTTCACTTAAGTAATCAACTTCGTCGCCTTCATATTTATAGTAAACCGTTGTATTTGTTTCCTCAAAACTTGCATTTTTCTCAAGTTGATGTGCATACATTTTCCAGTCAAGCACCATATAATCAAGCTTATCGCCTGTTATATCCTTTAAGTTTTTACTTTTGATCGAATATTTAAGCTGATATGAGTTCGGTGCAAGTTCATATTCAAAGTCAATATATTTATCTTCGCTTGCTGCCAGTCTGAAAGCTATCTTTTGAGCTTTACTGGTAACCTGTATTAAAGAGTCTGATGTTAATGGTTGAAAATAAAACTGTTCCGTTTGAATACTGCGATTCTGAGCAAAAAAGTTCAAACCAAAATGAACCGAATCACCTTGCCACAACACAACGGGTAAGGAATCGAATGTTTTAAATTCTTTAAGTTCAACCTTGTACGGTCGTCCACCTTTATTTAAAAAAGTTACTTTTAATTTATTGTTTTCAAGAACAAAAAATGAAGAATCGCCTATTGCTGCATTACTTAACATACCATATTTTTCGGTAAGTTCTTTTTTTACAGTAGAGTCAGGTATTGCGATAGTATCTTTTGAAACCAATTCCTGTTTTTGGGCAGCATTTTGTTTTAAAGCCACTTTAGCTGAAGAATCTTTTAATACTAATTCTAAAGAGTCGCTTTGTCTTTTAGCTCTGGCTAATTCTTCTTCAGAAGGCTTATTGAATATTCCAAAAAGTACAAAAATGGCAAATATCAAAAATATGCCGATAATGGTATTCCTATCCATGTATAAAAATTTTTAACCGGCAAACGTACACAATTATTTGCTAATTTCAAAAGAATAATTGACGAACAGAACACTTGCTGACTTAAGAACCGGTTTCTTTTAATAGCTCAATAATATTCACCACCTGTTCTCTGGCGTAAACGGCAAATTTGTAATCTCCTTCAGAAGTTTTTACAATAATAATATTAGGAATGACACCAAGGCTGTTTTTTTTACAAATGTCATTAATTTCATCTATTCGGATTTCTTTTTTAAAGAGCCTTTCTACTGAAGAAGTTGCTGCAAAAACCAAGACTTCATTGGAAATTTTCAACTTCCCTTCAATTTTTCTGTCTCCATTATAAAAGGTTGCTGCAACTGATAAAAGATATTTTCTACTCCGGGGTTTCATAGCATGGTAAAAAGGGTGAGCAAAGATAAGCGTTTTTTCGTAAATTAAAAATAAGATTTATTAATTATTTGATATACTTACATTTAATAATATTAAAATGAACGGAATAGTTAAATTCTGGTTTAGTTAATTTTTTTTCGGTTATTTTGCAAAAAAAAATTATGATCCGCACTAAATTTATA
>CAZDUU010000206.1:0-4825 GCA_964508675.1 uncultured Bacteroidales bacterium
GATAAACGTTGATCAGCAATGCGTTCCATAAGTTCTTTATTGGATGCAGTATTTTTTACAATTTGTGTACCAATATAAAGTCCTTCTAACCAGCCACCGGTTAAAATAATAGCAGCGATTTCACCACGGTCATTTTCTTTAAGGAAAGAATTTGAATTCATAAATGTTTCGCTGATAATTTCCATTACACTATCACGGTTATTAATATTGTTTTCCATACGTGTAATGATTGATTTATCAATAGCATTCAAAATACCTAAGTCATCTGCTAATTTTTTGGTAGCCGATAAGTATTTAATACTTGCCTGTGATTGATCAAACATACTTGCAAAACTCAGGTCTGCGCTATAAACACCTAAATTCATAGCCATACTCTTTGTTGTAGTATAATTGCCTAAGTTGGAAAGTGAGTTAAGAAAATCCTGGTTGTATTTTGCACCGGCTCTTTTCATGAGCATAGCAGTTTCTATAGGTGAAGGAATACCGTAAATAACCTGTTTTGCTTTGTTGAATTCATCGGCGGTATTCAAAGAATCTTCTGATTGATTTTCTTCATTTGATTTATCTCCGCTACAGCCTACAAATGAAATTACAAATGTACTTATAGCTAAAATTGCTAAAGCACTCAAAATCTTGTTTTTAAATTTCATATTTGTCATAGTTTTAGAATATTCTACTTTCAATTTACATTGCACAAAAATAATAAATTTTTCATTAGAAAAATATTTTTTCCATTTTTTCACGAATTTTGTCACAAAAAAAGATGGAAAAATCAGAAAACATTAAAAAGCTATTAATTTCAAATAATGAGCAAAAAATTATCAAGGGGCTTGATTTATTTGAACAAAGCAATTATCAGGAGCTTATAATTGACCTTATTAACATTTATCAAAATCAAAAAAACAGCGAGGTTCAATCAAGAATTTTATTTCTTCTTTCGGAAATAAAGCAAAAAGCAGGTGTAAAATACATTGTAGAAGGTCTGAGTTGTATAAAAAATTATGAAAAAGTGCCTGAGTTGCTCAGAGTTTGCTGGGAAAACGGATTAGATTTTTCGGAATACCTTGAAGTTTTTTGTTTAATCTTTGTTAAATCAACCTATATGCCGGCATTGGAAGCTTTCACTGTTATTGAAGAAAATTATTTAAATGCCAACAAAAAAACTATTCAAAGTTGTATCAAATTGCTAAAAAAAGAAGAAGCTTCGATTAATGAAGAAAAAATAAGTTTATTCAAGGAGTTATTAAAAATAATGGAATCAGGCAATTAGCTTAAATTATGGTAGTTCCTTTCACCAAAAATCAAGGAACCCACTCGCACCATGGTACTTCCCTCTTCTATCGCAATTTTAAAGTCGTTTGACATTCCCATGGAGATTTCTTTGAAGTCTTTATCGTTGAAGTAATATTCTTTTTTTACTTTGTCAAACAATCTTTTAAGTGAAGAGAACTCTGATCTTACAATATTTTCATTTTCTGTATAGGTGGCCATCCCCATAAAGCCGGATACCCGGATGTTCTTCAATTCGTAAAATTCACTTTTATTGAGCAATTCCAGAACCTCGTCATCTGAAAAGCCAAACTTGGTTTCCTCTTTTGCTATATGAACCTGAAGCAGGCAATGTATCACTTTACCAAGTTTAACGGCTTCTTTATTTATTTCCTGAACCAGCTTCAGCGAATCTACGGAATGAATCAAATGAACATACGGGAGTAATTGCTTAACTTTATTTGTTTGCAAATGCCCAATCATATGCCATTCCAGTTTTTTATCCAATTGCTGGGCTTTGGTCATTAATTCCTGAACTTTATTTTCGCCAAAAACAAATTGATTTACTTCGATAGCGTCTTTAATATCTTCAACCGGCTTTGTTTTGGAAACAGCAATAAGCTTAACATGCTCAGGAATTGATTTTCGGATGAGTTCAATGTTGTTTTGAATAGTTGTCATAAAAAAATGTCCCCGATTTACGGGGACAAATTTAAATTATTATTTCTTATCGAATGATGATTATTCTAATGCATGAACAACCAATCCGCTTCTTAGTTTAGGCTCAAACCAGGTTGTCTTGGGAGGCATAATATTTCCACTATCGGCAATATCAATAAGTTGCTTCATGCTTACAGGATATAAAGCAAAAGCCACTTTCATTTCGCCTGAGTCAACACGTTTTTTCAGTTCTCCCAAACCACGGATTCCGCCAACAAAATCAATTCTTTTGTCTGTACGTAAATCTTTTATACCAAGAATTTCGTCGAGAACGTATTTGCTCAAAACAGTTACATCTAATACACCTATGGGGTCATTATCATCGTATGTCCCATTTTTAGCCGTAAATAAAAACCATTTACCTTCCAGGTACATCGAAAAATTGTGAAGTTTATTCGGTTTGTATATTTCAGTTCCTTTTTCTTCAACATCAAATTTTTCTTTCATTTTTTCTATAAAAGCAGAAGCTGACAATCCGTTTAAATCTTTTACAACGCGGTTGTAATCAATAATCTTTAGCTGATTATCAGGAAAATGAACAGCAAGGAAGAAGTTAAACTCTTCGTGTCCATTATAATTCGGATGTTTTTCGCGTTTTTCTTTACCAACCAACGCAGCAGCAGCGGTTCTGTGATGACCGTCTGCAACATAGGTGTATGGAATCTTTGCAAATAAATCCACTAATCTTTTAATGGTAGATTTGTCACGGATTACCCAGAAATGATGTCCGAAACCTTCGTCAGCAACAAAATCATACTCAGGTTCCTGGGTTTTAACTATATTTTCGACGATTGCATCAATTTCGGGAACAGCACGATAAGAAAAGAACACAGGTTCCATATTAGCATTGGTAACGCGAACATGTTTCATGCGGTCTTCTTCTTTATCTTTGCGGGTCAATTCGTGCTTTTTAATGATATTATTCAGATAATCATCAACTCCGGCACAACCAACCAAACCATATTGGGTACGGCCATCCATAGTCTGGGCATAGATATAAAGACATTCTTCATTATCTTGCACCAGCCAACATTTTTGTTTAAACATTTCGAAATTTTCGTTAGCCTTTGCATAAACTTTTTCATCATGTTCGTCAATGCTTTCGGGCAAATCAATTTCAGGTTTGGTAATATGAAGTAATGAATATGGATTACCATTTGCTTCTACGCGAGCTTCTTTTGAATTTAAAACATCATATGGACGAGCTGCTAAATCTTTTACAATTCCCTTCGGTGGGCGTATTCCCTTAAACGGTTTTAAAATTGCCATAATTTCTCCTTTTTATTTATTAACCTGAAATGTTTTATCACCGTGTTTTAAGAAACCAACGATTTGTTTTGCTGCAGCCAGACCTGCATTTATATTTGCTTCGGCTGTTTCGGCTCCTTGTTTTTTGGGAGTTGCATAATAACGATTTTCAAATTGCGATAATTCCTGATGACATTCAGGGGCAATATCACTGATATATTTGAAATCTTCACGTTCTGTAAATATTTTCTTTAATGAATCTTCACAAATAACTTCCTTGCGGGCAGTATTCACCAAAGTTGCGCCTTTGGGCATCAGCTTTAATAAATCGTAGTTGATTGATTTTTTTGTTTTATCGTTCGCCGGGATATGCAATGAAATAAAATGACAGGTCTGATATAATTCTTCAACACTATGAACAGGTTTTACACCTTCTTTTTGCATCATTTCATCACTGATAAAAGGGTCAAATGCATATATTTCCATTCCAAATCCTTTTGCTATGGTTGCAACAGCTTTACCAACATAACCGTAAGCATGGATTCCCAGCTTTTTACCTTTCAGTTCAGAACCTGAAATACCTTTAAACTGTCCGCGTGACATAAACACCATCATTCCGATAGCAAGTTCTGCAACAGCATTGGAATTTTGTCCGGGTGTATTCATGGCTACTATTCCTTTAGAAGTTGCAGCAGCAAGATCAATATTGTCATAACCGGCACCGGCACGTACAATAATTTTAAGGTTTTTACCTGCTTCAATTACTTCTTTAGTAGCTTTATCACTGCGGATAATCAATGCATCAGCATCAGCCACGGCATCGAGTAGTTGTTTATTGTCAGTATATTTTTCTAAAAGAGCCAATTGATAACCGGCTTCTTCTACCACTTTGCGAATGCCTTCAACGGCAACTTTGGCAAAAGGTTTTTCGGTAGCAACTAATACTTTCATTTTAAATTGATTTTAAGGTTCATACTTATTTTATATACTAAGCCCACATGTATAGAATCCATGTGGGCTTAGAAAGGGAATATTATGCGTGTTTACTTTCGAATTCTTTCATACAGTCAACAAGAGCCTGAACTGATTCTATCGGACATGCATTATAGCAGGAGGCACGGAATCCACCAACAGAGCGGTGTCCTTTAATACCAACCATTCCTTTTTCTTTTGCAAATGCCATAAAATCGGCTTCTTTGTCTTTGTATTGTTCAGCCATTACAAAGCAGATGTTCATAATTGAGCGATCTTCTTTTACAGCTGTACCGACAAACATTTTGTTTCTGTCAATTTCATTGTAAAGAAGGTCTGCTTTCTTTTGATTTATTTTGTTCATTTCTGCAACACCACCAATGGATTTCAACCACTTTAATGTTTCGTGCATTACAAATATTGAAATAACAGGAGGAGTATTGAACATTGAATTATCTTTTGGTTCTGCACCAATGTGTGTTCTGTAATCAACCATGGTCGGAAGTTTTCTTTCTATCTTACCAAGGATATCTTTACGAACAATAACAAAAGTAACACCGGCGGGACCAACATTCTTTTGTGCACCACCATATATCAACACATATTTTTTAACGTC
>CAZDUU010000207.1:0-2529 GCA_964508675.1 uncultured Bacteroidales bacterium
TTTATTTCTTTTCTCTCAGCAGGTAGAAAAAGCCTTTTTCATCATAGGTGTTTTCTTTCTTGTCTTTTCCTGTAATGTTGTAGTAATATACTCCCGGCGAAGCGTCAGCACCTGTTCCGTCTATCTTTCCATTCCAGCCTTTGTTTACATCGTCCCATTCGTACATCTTCTTCCCCCAACGGTTGAAAATCGTGCATTTGAACTCTACTATCGCTTCTCCATGTATCAAGAAGTCATCGTTCTGTCCATCTCCATTCGGGGTGAAGACATTCGGGATTTCTAAAACTGGTTTCGCATCTACACATAGCCATTTGTAGTCCATCGTGTCACGACAGCCTTGTTTGCTCGTAGCTACCAATACTATCCGGTAGCAGCCGTCGTCTTCAAAGGTGTAGTCTAAGTTGGGCTGGGTGCCCGTGTATATCAGGGTGCCTTGTTCGTCATATACACGCCATGAGTATTTCTTTCCATTGTCAGTCAGATTTAACAGGCTTATCGTGTATGGAGCTGCCTGCATCTGAAGAATGGACAGGGTGTCAAAGTTCGCGGTTACATAACCCGTATCGGGTAACCATACGCGGATCGTGTCATGACATACGGTGCCCGGAGATGCATTTGGACTTAGGGATTGACCGTTTACACGTACGTTATAGTAGCCCGGACATAGGCTGTCCTGGTGGTAGGACGTTGTCGTTATTACGCTGTCCAACCAGTTAAAGGTGTAGTAGTTTGTGCTTGTACCATAGTTCGTGTATAGGGTGATTTCACCATTACAGTTGCCACAGGTGGCCGCTACTACGGTGTCATTTGGGTCGAAAGAAGGGGGTTCCTGAACCTGACCTGTTACTATTCCGCTCTGGCAAGACCAACGGTTCGTAGTTATCAGGCTTACATTGTGAATATCACCTGTCGGCCAGGAGACGTAGATGGTCGAACTTGTGGTCGGATCTGTTATGCTCGGGGATAAGATGCCGCCGGGATAGTTCCAGTTGAAGTTGACCAGACTGTTGTTCAAATCGTAAGCAGGACCCGTTGCTGCTACTATCATGGAGCTGTCGTGACGACAGGCTGGGATCGTTGTGGTAAAGGCACCGGTCGGACGAGGGGCAAAATAGAGTCTTAAGGTGTCGGCATCTGTACAGATGTCATGTTGTTCCTGCCAGATGAATTCACGGTATGGAGTAGCCGTGGAGAATACGGTGTAGCAGGATTGACAGGTTAAGTAGAGGCTGTCATTGGCTACATGGGTCTGGGTGAAGCCGTTAAAGCCCTGGGTAAAGTATACGTAGGTTATGTCTAAACTGTACCACGTGCCTGTACCTACAGTAGGAATGGCTTTCATTTCGTAGTTCAGGCCGCAGACGGTGTCGGTCTTGATGTGACGGTTGGCACCAAAAAGACCAGGCCAGTATTCGCCACCTGCATAGGCTACGGGATTTTCTATGTAGCGTACGTAGTGTGCATCACTTGTGTCACGGCAACTGCCATTTACGGTGATGAAGTAGAAGTGGTGAGAACCATAGTAGGAGACACCACCGGTGTCTATCGTTGCGGTCAGGTTGCTGTAGATGCTGTCAGGACTAGGACTAAATACGGTATTTGATACGGTGTCTATCCAGTAACCGTAGCCATAGGACGGGGTTACAGCGGATAGCAGGTCGTAGGACGGACCGCAAACTAAGCTGTCTGAGGCTGCTGTCTGGATGGTGGCTTCGATAACTGCACCAAAATATACGTTTACTGAGTCATAACCATAGCACGTGCCGTTGAATTCAGTCCAGTATAAGGTTACGGTATCGTTCTGAGAGGGCCAGCGTACCCAAGCATTGGGATTATAAGCTTCGCTCGGGGTCGGAGCTGGATCACTCGGGGTTACATAGAAGGCTATACCTGTCTCACCACTCCATTGGCCTCCGGATACGGTCGGGTGGGCATGTAAATGTACGAATTTTCCGCACACGGCCGTGTCTAAACCTGCATCAGGCATCGGGGTTACTTTGAAGTTAACTGTCAGTGTGTCTATTGAGTAGCAGGCCGAATTTCCGGCATTCATTTCTTTCCATAAGAATTGATATACACCAAAGCTGCTTACAGAAACAACTGAGTTTGGAATATCACTCGGAACAAAGGTGGCGGAACCAATAGAGGGAGTTAAATTGCTCCAAATTCCATCAGGATTGTCTAAACTAAAGATTCCTGTATTGTGATAGGTTAAACCGCATATCGCTGTATCTATGCCTGCATTGGCCTGGGGTATTTCATAGAAGGTTACCAATACAGAGTCCACTGCACTACAGCCAGGACCATTCGTGGCATTCCAGTAGAAATATACCGGATGTTGGCTATTGGTAAAGAAGCTGGGCAAGGTGCTGGCATCTACAGTCGGGTTATATGGAATGCTTCCACTTTGATTTATGATGATGCCCGGAACACTGCTGGTCCAGTAAGCATTCACGATGCCACTGCCAATGGTGTCTGCATGCAGTTGGGTTGTCAAACCACAGACTGATTGAGTCGGACCGGCTTCGG
>CAZDUU010000207.1:2629-4797 GCA_964508675.1 uncultured Bacteroidales bacterium
TCTGCATGCAGTTGGGTTGTCAAACCACAGACTGATTGAGTCGGACCGGCTTCGGTGTGGGGAGGAGCTATAAATGTTACTACTACATTGTCAGAGCCAAGGCATTGTCCATTTGCAGCGTGCCAGGTAAAAGTTACCTGATAATAAGGTAAGCTTGGAGGAATATTAGGACACCAAATAGTAGCATTAGGATCACTTGCATCAGGAGTATACACAATATTTGCATTAGAAGTCCAATATCCGGGATAAGTATTATCTGCATTTAGATGGGCATAATGACCACAACCGGTTGTATCTACACCAGCATTTGTATTTGGAACAACCCAAAATTCAACCTGAACGGTATCAAGGCTTACACAACTTCCGTTCTGTTCGGACCAGATAAAGTAATAAGTTCCATAACCCGTTGTTCCATGAGCCGTTGCCGTGGGAGAATGAACATCACTAAAAGTTGCTGACATAGGAGACATTACAGACCATGTACCTGTAGAGCCACTAATACTTGGAATTGCATTCAGAGTGTAATCCAAACCGCATATATGATCTTTATCTCCTGCATTAGCTACAGGTTGAGCAGTAAAATTAATCACAACATTATCAGAAGAATCACATGCACCACTTACTTCATGCCATGTAAAAGTATAAGATCCCGGAGTACTAACTGTTACTGCCGTATTATAAAGTGTTTGATTTGCGAATGTAACTGTCGCTCCTGAAGGAGAGTTTACCGTAGACCAACTAGCAGAATTTCCCGGAGCAGGAAGACTTCCACCCATTGTATATGTTAAACCACATACATTCGCATCTGGACCGGCACTGGGACTTGGCGTAATACAACAGTTCGGGGTGCTGGCATCTAATACCTGTACTTGCTGGGAAGTAATTGTTGAGATACAACCGGTTGAGGTATTTGTTACTTGTAATGTAATGGTCTGAACTCCGATGCTTCCCCACGTTACCTGGTGAGGACCAGCACCGGTTCCGGGTACAGATGTTCCTGTTCCCCAGTTCCAGGTATAGCTGTAAGGACCACTTCCTCCTGTGAATTGAACCGTGCTTGCATCGGTTACACAGATTGGACTTGTTGCTGCAAAAGTACTGGGAGGAAGAGGGTTTACTACTACCTGATGGGTAACGGTATCAGAAACACAACCATTCGATCCGGTTACAACTAATGAAGCAGAATAGGTTCCAGATGTTGTATAAGATATCGTATGAGGCCCTTGGGTAAACGCTGTGCCTGGATTACCATTTGCAAATTGCCATACAAACTGGCTGCCACCTGTTCCGGTGTATGTTGCTGTTGCTGATTGGCCTTCACAAATCGCAGGAGTTAAAGTAAAATTGGCTGTAGGTACAGCTTTAAATTCTACTGAGATGGTATCACTGCATGTTAAGCCACTACTATTGGTTACTGTCCATACTAAATTATAAGTACCTGGAGAGATTGCTGTTATTTGAGATGTTGGAGAATAAGCATCTGAAAATGAAACACCAGCAACAGGAGTCCAGTATGTATTCACATCTCCGGAAGATTCTACGGCACTCACGTTTGCTACCAGACCGCACACAGACTGATTGGGACCTCCATTAGCAAAACAAGCATTACAAGGAGATGGTGCATTGTAAGAAACAGAGTATGTACATGTTGTAGCATCAGAAAAGGTTGCTGTAAGTGTATGCTGCGCCCCGTCTGAATTTAATCCGCTTAACGTATATGCTAATGGGCTTGTAAATGGGGCATTAAACGTCTGGCTTATACCACTGGGTTGATCAACAATGGTTAATGTACCACTAGTAGGAGGACTATTAAAAACAATTGTTCCTGTAACAGAATAAGTATTTGTTTGAGGCACGCAGGCACCAACTGTGTATGTAATATTTGTCATATCACAATAAACAATCGCACAATTTGTTGTACCGTGATTAGGATCGCTTACATTTGATTGTGAAAAAGTGATATTTCCAGTAGCATTTGAATAATTTGTAATACATAACAAATAAAACTGACCATGTACAGCATTAGAAATATGTACCGTCTCATATGCTGCGGGGTCGTAACTACAATCAACCATATTCCCGGATGGATAAAAGTTTGGATCTGATGTATTATTCGGACAACTTGAACAATTAGCAGTTAGTTGAGCTGTACACGGTGTAACGGGATC
>CAZDUU010000208.1:0-4757 GCA_964508675.1 uncultured Bacteroidales bacterium
CTTAATATATCTGCCTTTGAAACAGCAACAATGCGTTTTTTATTTAATAGCTCAGGATTAAAGAGCTTTAATTCATTTAATAATGTTTTGTACTCTTCAAGAATATTTTCGGATGTTGCCGGTATTAAAAAAAGCAATGTTGAATTTCGCTCAATATGGCGCAAAAATCTTAGTCCTAATCCCTTTCCTTCATGTGCTCCTTCGATAATACCAGGTATATCAGCCATTACAAACGAATTCAAATCGTTAACACTCACCATTCCGACATTAGGAACTAATGTCGTAAACGGATAATCAGCAATCTTTGGTTTTGCTGCCGAAACAGATGCCAATAATGTACTTTTTCCTGCATTCGGAAAACCAACCAAGCCAACATCGGCCAGCATTTTCAATTCAAAATAAACCCAGCGTTCTTCACCTTCTTCTCCAGGCTGGGCAAAACGCGGTGTCTGCATGGTAGCTGATTTGAAAAAGCTATTCCCTTTACCACCCCTGCCGCCTTTTAATAAAATAACTTCCTGGTTGTGTTCAGTCACCTCTGCTATCAATTCCTCTGTTTCTGTATCTTTTATTTGTGTCCCTAATGGAACTTCAATGAAGATATCACTTCCGTCAGCGCCAAACTTATGGTTAGAACTTCCTGATCCGCCATTTTCAGCAACAAAGTGTTTATGATATCGAAGATGCAACAGGGTCCAAAGATTACGGTTCCCCTTTAAAATAATATGGCCTCCCCTTCCTCCATCACCTCCATCGGGGCCACCTTTTATGGTCCTTTTATCGCGATGGAAATGTACACTTCCGCCCCCCCCTTTTCCTGACTTTACATAGATTTTAATAAAATCTATAAAATTATTCTCCGCCATCCGTTACTTACTATTCGAAAAATGATCGATTTTTTGGCAAACATCTTTAAATACAACTTCTTCAGTCTGCAAACCATTTACTTTTTGAGCCTTTCCCTGATTATTGTAGTAATCTAAAACAGGAGCTGTTTGCTGAGCATAAACTTTAATTCTGTTTTCAATGATATGCAATTCATCATCTTTACGGCCTTCAATTTTTGCCCTGTTCGTAAGTCGTTTTATTAGCTCATTTTCGGGCACCTCCAACACGACCATTATATTAATAGTTTGTTTATGTCTGGCCAACATAACATCTAAAGCAATAGCCTGTGCTACGGTTCTTGGAAATCCATCAAAGACATAGCCTTTTGTACTTTTATTCTGATTAAAAATATCTTCAATCATGCCAATCACTACATCATCAGGAACCAGTTCGCCTTTATCGATATAATGCTGCGCAATCCTTCCAAGTGGTGTTTGCTCATGCATTTCTTTACGGAGAATATCACCGGTGGAAAGATGAGTCAGTTTATAATGTTCAATCAGTTGTTTTGATTGTGTTCCTTTACCAGAACCCGGAGGACCAAATAATAAAATGTTTAACATACTTAAATAAATTTAGTTATTTAACTAATGAATAGATTTCAGGAAGGTTTCTACCGTACCCGTCATAATCTAGACCATAACCTACAATAAAGTCGTTTGGAATTTTTATTCCGACATAATCAATTTTTATGTCTTTCACCAATGCATCCGGTTTAAATAAAAATGTTACTAACTTAATATCAGCAGGCTGAAATCCTCTCAACTGACATATAATATTTTCAAGTGTTACACCACTGTCAACTATATCTTCTAAAACGACAACAATTTTATCTTTTAGATTTTCATTTATTCCTATCAGGCTTTTCACAACACCTGTCGAATGTGTTCCTGAGTATGAGGCTAATTTAAGGAAAGTAATTCTGCATGGAAGATTTATTTTTTTAAACAGATCGGCTGCGAACATAAACGAGCCATTTAAAATTCCTATAAATACAATCTCTTTTCCGCTGTTTGCCAAATCGTGATTAATTCTATCTCCTAACTCTTCTACTGCTTTCGATATTTTTTCTGAACTTATACTTAATTCAAAAGTCTTGTCTAATATCTGAACTCTTTTACTCATTTTATTATATTTAAGCAATTAAATGAAAGCTGTAAAGGTACAAATTTTATTTTGACAAAATCTTTATTTGCTATTCTGTACACTATCGGACTACAAATTCTTTAATGGACTGAACTAAAGCATTTACATCATTTTCATTGGTAAAAATATTTACTGATGCTCTTACGTATCCATTTCGTAATGAAGTTATAATCTTCCTTTGTTCCAAATAATTAACCAGATCTGCATTATTTTTATTTTTAAGCGAAAAAGAAACAATGGCAGAACGTTCCTCTGTTGTATTACATGGACTAACTATTTCAACATCAATGTTTTTCAACTGATCTATCAAATATCCCGAAATTTCAAACATATGCTTGCGAAGGTTTTCCCAATCCAAAGATGCGAGATAGTCTAACGAAACATCCAAGCCTAACCGGCTTTTATAATTTGAACTGCCATAATTATATTGCATTGCTGTTTCCCATAATTCAAAAGGTTTTCCTTTTGCGGTGTGTATAAAATCATTACTCTTGGTAACATCTACAGATAACCAGCCGGCAAAAGGACTTGGATGTTCTTTTCTGAATTTTTCTGAAGTAATCAACAAAGTACCAATATGTCCGCAAAAACCCCATTTATGAACAGAGCAAGTTAACACATCAATATTCATAGCTTCCATATCAATGGGAAAGAATGGAAAAGCCTGGGTTGCATTAACAATAAAAAGGATACCCTGTTTTTTCAGTTCTCCACCCAACTTCATCAGATTCTGGCGAAAACCTGTACAGTATTGAACATATGAAGTTACCACTGCCAACGTTTTTTCATTACACAAAGACAAAACTGAATCAACAGAGTAACGGTGATTTTGCGGTTGAACATATTTCATCTCAATTCTCTGATATTCATAAGGGACAGAGTTGGAAGGAAACTCATCTTCCATACTGACAATGTTAAAACCCGAGTGTTTTTGCTTTAATGCAGCAGCAATCAATGACATTGCCATTGAATTACTATCTGTAAAAGCCACATCTTCAGGTTTACAACTCACAATAGAAGCAATTTTAGCAAACATTTGTTGTTGCTGAAGCATATCATCATGCCAGAGCAAATCACCATGCTCCGAGAGCGACTTGTAGCCTTCAGTAATTTTTTCGAGAACTTTTAAAGGAACAGGGCTCATACCTGCACTCTGAAAATAATGGTATTCCTTAGTTAATGGAAATTGTTCTCTTATAGTATTAACGTCAAACATTTTTATTGCAAAAGTAACGAATAAAAGAACATTATTTCTTCAGGAAAATTTAATTATTTTTGTCCAATATAAACTTTAAACAGATTATGGAACCTTTAGTGAGTATTATCATGGGCAGTACAAGTGACTGGCTGGTTATGGAACAGGCTGCCAAATTATTGAATGATTTTGAGATTCCTTTTGAAGTAAATGCTTTATCAGCACACCGAACACCTCAAATGGTTGAAGATTTTGCCAGTAAAGCCCATGAACGCGGAATAAAGGCTATTATTGCCGGCGCAGGTGGAGCAGCTCACTTACCAGGCGTTATTGCAGCTTTTACTCCACTGCCAGTTATCGGGGTTCCCTGTCGCAGTTCAATATCTATTGACGGATGGGACAGTATTTTGTCTATTTTACAAATGCCTCCGGGTATTCCGGTTGCAACGGTAGGTTTGGATGCTTCTATGAATGCCGCTCTGCTCGCTATTCAGATTATTGCTACCGGAAACGAAAACATTTTAAAAAAATTTGTTGCTTATAAAAACAAACTCGGTGATAAAGTCGTAAAAGCCAATGCTGAATTAAAGCAACATCAATTTGCTTTCAAAACAAATTAACATGAAGCATTATATATTTGTACTACTAATACTTTTCACCTTTAACACCAGAGCAGGTAATGAAAACTGGTCTCTGGGCGGAAAACAAGCTGGCATGGGTTTTACCGGTGCCACGTTGACCGATGTCTGGAGTTCTTCACATAACCAGGCAGGACTGGCCAGATTAACAGTACCATGTATGGGGATTTATAATGAAAATCGCTTTTTACTTTCCTCCACCAGTTTAAAAGCCATTACTTTTGCTATGCCGACTAACGAAGCGGGTGTTTTTGCAGTAGATTTGAGTTATTTTGGCTACGAAAAATACAATGAAAGCAAAGTAGGTTTAGCTTATGCCATGATGATAGGTCAACGTTTTTCGTTAGGAGCAAAAATCGATTACCTCAATACACATTTTGCCGAAGTATATGGAAATAAAGGTCATGTAGTTGCCGAAGTTGGTTTTTTAGCTGAACCTGCCGAACATTTATTTATTGGCGGACATATTTACAATATTACACGCACAAAACTGGCAGCATACGATGATGAACGAATCCCATCCATACTTACAGTCGGTATTGGCTATCGTTTTACTGAGAAACTATACATGGCTGCTGAAGCTGAAAAGGATTTTGACACTAAGATTATATATAAGATAGGATTGGATTATAAATTCATGAATAATTTGTTCATACGCGCTGGTGCAACCACTTCTCCCGATGAACTTTCATTTGGACTGGGTTATGTCTTAGGGAAAATCAAAGCTGACGTTTCATTTTCATATCACCAGGTATTGGGAATAACGCCACATATAGGTCTTATATATAATTTCAAAAACGAAACAACTGCAAATATTACTGATTAATGCGGCGAAGTCTCTTCATATTGCTTTTGTTCCTGTTGCCAATCTGTGTTTTTTCGCAAGAAGG
>CAZDUU010000209.1:0-4745 GCA_964508675.1 uncultured Bacteroidales bacterium
TATATTTTTCCATATGACAAATGTACATTAATAACCGATACCGAAAAAATTTTGATACGATTCAGAATGAAATTACCTATCTTTGCGCTAAACAGAAAAAGATTTGAATATGAAGAAAGTTATTTTCAGCGAAAACGCGCCCAAAGCTATCGGACCTTACAGTCAGGCAATTGAAGCTAACGGATTTATATTTGTTTCCGGACAGCTTGGTATCAATCCTCAAACCGGAATGCTGGTAGAAGGAATTGAAAAGCAGACCGAGCAGGCACTTGTCAACTTAGGCGAAATTCTCAAGGCAGCCGGTGCTTCGTACGAAGATGTTGTAAAATGTACTGTTTTACTTTCCGATTTAGATAATTTTAAAATAATGAACGAAGTTTATGCTAAATTCTTTTCCCAGACTTCGCCGGCACGTGCTGCTTACGGAGTTGTTCGTCTTCCTATGGGCGGAATGGTTGAGATTGAAGCAATAGCAGTTAAGAAATAACGCATGAATCCTCGTGTTTTTAATAAAAACACCATTGAGTTTGTCACCGTTTGCAAAGAATTTGTTACTTTTTGCGAAGATCTGAATCCTTACGAACCACATCAGACCGTGCAGGTTTTGCACAGGGTTTTGCCACTGCTTTATCTCAAAGCAAGCCTTTTGCCTGTTTTTGAATCGCAGGAAGGAAATGTGGAAGAATTTGTAAGTGAAGATATTTATATGCTCATAGTCCAAAGTTTTGAGGAAAAATTCGGTGAGATGGACCTTGAATGTGATATTCCCGAAATCAATTCGCAAAACAACGAAAAAGCCACTGCTCCGCTTTCCGAGATTCTGGCCGATATTTATCAGGATCTGAAAAATACAATTACCAATTATCAAAGTGGTGATGAGGATATTATGGAATCGTCGTTATTTTTGTGCAGACAGAATTTCGAGCTTTACTGGGGTTCGCGTCTGACGGCTGCATTGGCAACATTGCACATGCTCAATTATCAAAAAGGCGAATGGTGGAACGACGTTAAACCCAGGGATAAAAAATCGCTGGAAGATATGGACACTTCTAACTGGATATTGCGCAAACGTCAAAATAACGATCTGGATGACTGATAGTGTCGAAAATAGCATCATTGAGGAATATCTGAACTTTGAAGGCAGGGTAATTATCTGCTTTGAAGACAGTTCAAATTTCGATGATGCAATGGATTTTCTACAGGCACAGACCATGCTTGGATTTGACACCGAAACACGTCCTTCGTTCAAAAAAGGGGTGACCAACAAAACGACCCTGATACAATTTGCAACACCTGATACAGCTGTTCTTGTAAGGTTGATGAACTATAAAATCCCCGACCGTGTGATTCAAATCCTGGAAAACGAAAAAATAATCAAGATTGGTGTTGGTACTGCACAGGATAACCGCCAGTTGCAGAAGCTGAGAAAATTTACTCCGAAATCATTTATAGATTTACAGACACTGGCCAAAACCAAAGGCATAGAAGTATTCAGCCTGCGGAAATTGTGCGAGTTGCTGTTGCACAAAAAAGTGAGCAAACGCCAGCAATTGTCGAACTGGGAATCGAAAGAGCTTTCGGAAGCCCAGATACGCTATGCCGCTACTGATGCCTATGCCGCACTTTTGATATACGAAAAAATGCATGACTTATCCTAAAATCATACTTAAGAAAAATAAAGAACAATCGCTCAAAAGATTCCATCCGTGGGTCTTTTCGGGAGCCATTGAAAAAATTTCCAAAGGAATAAAAGAAGGCGATCTGGTTGAAGTGCTCGACTATTCCGGACAATTCCTTGGAACAGGACATTTTCAGCCCGATTCCATCAGCGTTCGCATTCTGACGTTTAAGCCGGAAGCCATTGACGGGCATTTCTGGGAAGATAAGATTCAACGTGCGTTGCAACGTCGAAAAGACCTGAATCTGTGGGGAAATAAAAAGACCAACGTTTTCAGGCTGATTCATGGTGAAGGTGATGGAATGCCCGGACTGATAGCCGATTTTTACAACGGACTGGTTGTGGTTCAATGTCACAGTGCCGGCATGTACATTCAGCGGACAGAAATAGCCGAAGCCATTAAAAAGATTATCCCTGATGTTAAGGCGGTTTACAATAAAAGCCTGGCGACCCTTCCTCCCAAGTTTTTAGATAAGGGCGATGACGGATTTATATGGGGCGAATGCGAAAATCCCATAGAAGTAGTGGAAAACGATATACGTTTCAAAATTAATTACATCGAAGGCCAGAAAACAGGATTTTTTGTTGATCAGCGCGAGAACAGGCTTTTGCTTTCCCGATTCTGCAAAGGGAAAAATGTGGCCAATCTTTTTGGTTATACCGGTGGATTTTCGATTTATGCTTCCAAAGCCGGGGCCAAAAAAGTGCTTACCGTTGACAGTTCAGCCAAAGCATTGGATATTGCGCAGGAAAACTACGATCTGAACCAATGCACCAATATAGAAAATGCTGTGGCCGATGTAAACGATTTTTTCAAATCGGGTCAGCACGATTTTGATGTGGTAATACTTGATCCGCCTGCATTTGCCAAGCATCATAAACACCGCGAAAAAGCCCTGATAGCATACAAAAACCTGAATGCCAAAGGAATGAAGATGTTGCCCAAAGGCGGCATTTTGTTCACTTTTAGTTGCTCACAGGCTATTTCGGCGGCAGACTTGCGACAGGCAGTTTTTGTGGCTGCTGCAAGCGAACAACGCAATGTCAGCATTTTATACCAGCTTCACCAGCCGGGCGACCATCCCATCAGCATCTTCCATCCCGAGGGCGAATACTTAAAAGGTTTTGTGCTGAAGGTGGAATAGTTAAATTAAGGCTATAGCCTAAAAAAATAAGCAAAATTTAAATAATATAACCTTAAAATTTTCTCAACCTCTCCACCATTGCGTCATCACAGACTTGATCTCCTCAAAACTTTCCAGTATTATGACATGATTACTCTTGTGGTCATTGCGAGGTTATGGGTTGATTTGCGCGCAAGTGACCAAAGCAATCCGGAATGATGAGTGGAGATGGCTTCTTTTCTACAACTTTTTTTAGAAAAATTAGTAAAACCAAATTCAGGTTATAAAAGTTTCCAATTGACGCTAACACTTGAGAGAGCTGGGGCTTTTAGCTAGAATATAAAGTCAAAGGTTTATTGTTTGTAAGATGTAAGTTGCAAACTTACATCAGCAGGGGAAGTTTTTTCTATCGTCCTTACCCTTTTGAGATATTTAATATAGTTCGATTTATTAATTGTCGGATACTTAAGTCTTGCCGCAATTTGTGCAGAGTCAGTTCGGCTTAAAGAGTTAATGTTGTAATTTTCATTTTTGCAAAGTTCGGAAAGTCCTATGCAATTATTAAAGCGGTAAGTCTCTAAGTAAGCAAAAATGATTTCAATTTTACTAAACTCTTTGTCAATTAGAGTTGCAAGCATTATTTCTTTTACTTTTCTACTCGCTTTTATTTCACGCTCGTTTATGATATTTCTGACGAGTTGTTGAACAATAGTACTTGCTCCTTCAATGCGACTTGCTGAAATGTTTTTATATATAGCTCTCATTATTGAATATAAGTCAATGCCTGAATGGCGGAAATATCTTTTGTCCTCAATTTCAACAATAGAGCAAACTAAATTTTCTGATAAATTAATTCGTTGCCTATTTACTTTTAAGATTTCTTCTTTAACAAAGAAAAACTTGTGTCTGAAAGATGTCGAAAGCCTTATTGCTAATAAAGCAATCAATCTTATTGTCCTTGCCGATATATAATTCAATGCTTTTATCACTGTCTCCTCATAATAATTGTTCCTCTCGCGTCCGCCGCAGTCGAAATAAAAGTACCTTCGAGTGTGTCGTGGTCTTTAAGAGTTAGAGTATATGTCGCTCTGGTATCTCTTTTTCTTCCTTCTTCTTCAATGTTGAGATAAACTTTTGATTTACCAAAGTACTTTCTTTCAAAAAATCCGTCAACGTCAATATTCACTCTGTTTTCTCGAAGAAATACTGTTTCCGTACCGTCTACCTTAATGTCTTTTATTTTTTCTCCAGAGCCCGCCAGCTCATAACCCTTTTGAATTATATGAACTTTGTACTCTGCCGTCAGGTCTTTAAAAGGATTATAAGAAGTCTTTTCAACCTTTGTACTTGTTTTCCATTCACCAGTCAGATTGTTTTTTGGAAACACATATTCATTTAAAAGGAAAAGAATTAACGTGAACAAAAGTCCACCTATTATTGTCCCGATAATGTTTACTAATAACTCACACATATTTAAATTTTAAGATGTTTATATTTTATGCTGTCTGTTCGTTGTTTATTTCATCTGCAATCTTTTTAAAGCCTTCAATCAAACCAATTTTTGTTTCTTGGGGCATTTCAGGATCATCAAGAATTTGATTAGCAATATAGTTTATTGATTTATCGCCAAAACGATGAAGTATTATTTTGTAGAAAATCAAAATCTTTTCCATTCGTCTAAAGTTCCATGAAATTAAAAGACAGTTTGTCCAAGCCTCAATGTCCCATTCTGAAATTGATCCAGCCGTTAAGTATGCCATAAATGCTAGTTTTGGTTTGTCTTTATGAAGGAATACACCATAATTAAACCAAGCAAGCGCATTTAGCGGGTTTAATCTAATCGCAGTTTGCAAAAGTTCTTCACTCATATCAGCCTCTGGAGTTTCCATGATCTTATTTGATTCCACTTCATTAATTTCAACACAATCTAAATTCGCTAAAAT
>CAZDUU010000210.1:0-4741 GCA_964508675.1 uncultured Bacteroidales bacterium
GTATATGGCAGAAAAATATCATTTTCAACCGTAATTAAATATCGTTTGCCTGATTTTAGTATAAAAAGATATTTTCCGGTTTTGGAGTTTGGAGTGTATATTCCGATAACTTTTTTTGTAAGCTCATCTGTAACAGTATTGGTTACGTTTTCGGGTAGTTGTCCATTCCCCATTGTAATATATCCACTCATAACGGTTAGCAATTTTTCTTCGCTCTTGGGCAGCGTAATGATATATAAATCATCTCTTCCAATACCTCCTGTTTGTTGAGAGGCATAGTAGGCTCTAGTTCCATCAGGAGTGGGAACATAAAAAGCATCATCATTGGGAGTATTAATCGGGTATCCCAAATTTGTTGGCTTATTCCAATTCAGACTATCATCCCGTATAGAGAAAAATATATCAAACCCTCCCATAGAGTTGTGTCCTTTGCTGCTAAAGAAAATGGTCACACCATCAGGGTGAATGTAAGGACTTATCTCGTCTCTATCTGTATTTATCATGGGGCCAGCATTTAAAGGAATTCCCCAATCGCCGTTAGGTAAT
The DNA here is from genome assembly GCA_964508675.1 of uncultured Bacteroidales bacterium. Lineage (GTDB taxonomy): Bacteria > Bacteroidota > Bacteroidia > Bacteroidales > GWA2-32-17 > Ch61. The sequence goes on from CAZDUU010000210.1 coordinate 547, forward strand.
CTTTTAGCAATATAAATATCAAGTCCTCCATATCCGCCCGGGCGATCACTGGTAAAAAAGAGTTCCTGACCATCTGCTGAAATGCTTGCGTGGTTTTCGTTGTATTTTGTGTTAATATTAAGTTTTTGTGGAGCAGTCCATTCATCTCCTACTAAATGACTTACATAAATATTTCCATCTCGAGGATTTAATATGGTTGATTCATCTTTGTAGATATAAAGTTCCTGTCCGTCAGGAGAAAGACCAATAGAGGCCTCGTGAGTTGCGCTATTAATAAGTGGACTGATTGGAACAGGGACCTCCCATTGTCCATCTGAAAGCTTTTTGCTTATATAAATATCTTCATAATATTGCCCATCATCCGTTTGAGCAGGGTGAATCTCTGATTTTCTTTTTGAAGTAAATATTAAAACCTGCTCATCTGCAGAAAACACAGGACTATGCTCGTCATATTCTGTATTGATGGTCCCCCCGAGATTAGTAATCTGCATTTTTATAGGATATTTCATTAATTCCTGCCCTTTTTTGCAGAAGTCAACCAATTCGTCTATATTCTCGGTAAATTCTTTCTTGTAATTCGGAATTACCTGTTTCAAAGAATCTAAAATCTGTAATGCTTTGGTAAATTGATAGTCATTATGATATGCTTTGGCAAGAAAATACCAGGCTTCGGGCGGAGCAGCCAGCTCGTCCGGATCGTCAATATCAGCATCTCTGTTAATATCCTGAACTGCTTTTTCCAGGTATTCAATCGCTTTTGACTTTTCAAGTACTGTATTCAGGTAACAAAATCCTGTTTTAAAGTTCAGATTCGCATTATCAGGTTCGTCGGTCAAAAGTTCTTTATAATATATCAATGCTGAGGGAAAATCACCTTTTTCAATAAGTTGTTCAGCCTTTAAAAATTTGTTCACAAAAACATCATCATGCCTTTGCGAATAAGCTTTAAATAATATTAAAGAAAAAAATATTAACAATATTATCTTATTCATATTCAAATATTTACAGCCACTTGCCGGTCAATAGCAAGCAAATAACAATCACAAAATAAACAACTTATTTGAATAAATACAAATTTTTTTATAATTAGATTAATGTTATTAACCATGCTATTCCTTAACAATTCGAACTTCTGTTCTTCGATTTTTTGCTTTTCCTTCGTCAGTACTATTTGAAGCAACAGGCTGACTGTCGGCATAGCCTTTAGCAGAAACCCTGTCTACGCTTATTCCTTTAGATATCAGATAGCTTCTGACTGAGTTCGCTCTGTCCTGAGAAAGTTTTAAATTCGATTCATAATTTCCTACATTGTCTGTATGACCAGCAATTTCAATCACAAGCGTTGGTTTTGCTTTTAAAGCATCAGCTAATTCATTTAATGACGGGTAAGAATCAGGTGTAATGGTTGCTTTACCTGTTTCATAGTGTACATTTTTAAGCGTATAAGTTTTTGATGGCTCAAATTTAATTGTCAGATCAAAAGTAAATGCCCCAGGTTTATTTGGAACTTCAATGGAAGAATAATCCTGTTGCTCCATAAAATCCCGGTATTGAATATCATAAATCTGTCCTTCGGGAAGTAATATTTTAGCCATTCCTGTTGTATTAGTAACTACTGTATATTTTTTCAGATCTTTTTTCCCAACAAAAACGACTGTCTCATTTGGAAGAATTTTACCCGAAAAGTTTGTCACTTTTATATTCAACAGTGATTTATCTTCACTTGGCTCAAGTGTCTGAGCATTTGCTCTGGCAATAAAAATCAACAAAAGAAATAAAATATTTTTTTTCATGACTCACCCTAATTAAGTGTATTATACTTATTTTTGTCAAAAAATGTTCCAATGAAAGTTTTCCTCTCCTTCTTCATTCCGACAATATTATTAATAAATCTTCTAAGTTGCCAAACAGAAAGAATAAAAAATCAGTTTATCGAAAACGTTAAAGTAGGTTTTAATCTTCCACAAAAAAACAAATCCTATCAGATAAACACAGAAAACATTATAAACCAAGGCATCGTATTTCCTTATCAATTTAAAAATGAGGAATCAAACACTGTTGAAAACTCCATAAAATTCAGTTTTAACGTAAAAGACGATAAAAAGTATTATTACAAGGTTTTTTATCAAAACGAAGAATACAAATTCCCTGAAAGCGACACACTAAGCAATGAAAATTTTTATGGAAGCTGGAACGATACCATCAACGGTTTTAAGGAAATTACAAATAAAAATGTTGCTGACTCATTTATCATTGGCGGTAATCCAAGGTTTGAGAAAAAATTTTACGGAGCTCCCGCTGAAGATTTTTTTGTGGATCAGGTAAAAATTGATCAAATTGTAACAAGCATAAAAAGTTCTCCTGATTGGAAAAAAGATGTTGAGTCCAAGGCCATAAAAAATCACTATTCTTTTGAAGAACAGGCGACACTGGACGCACTCTGGGTACTAAAAGATAAAAGAAATCATGGAAATATCAACCATCCATGGAAACGAAATCCAAGAATGGGTAAATACAGTGCTTTAATTGTGGTTTGTACTGAAGAAGCATTAAAAAATATTCCTGAACACATAAAATACCTATACAAAACCGACGCAAAAGGCAAATATGTGAACCCATACAGCTATTTTCTGGATAATGACTTTAACATGGAAGGGGTTTCTGTATATCTTGATACCAATATCTTCAGCCTTACACTTTCTATAAAACCGGGAAATGGCGTTTACATTGATAAAACAAAAATTCCTTATAGCAGCTTAAATTTTAAAGAAGATTCTGTCTGCGGAACCAGTCATAAATTATTCGAAAAAGCTTTATTTGAGCAGTATTTCAGCTTTGAAAACAGAAGCTTTAAAATAAATACAATTCCTGTTTTAGCCGATTGGTCTAAAAATGAATATTCTGTTCAGGATTACGAAAACAATAAAAATAAATTTGCCAAGGACAGTATCAACAGAATTCATTCATGGATCAGAAATGTTGATTGTCCTTGCAAAGAGGTAAAAGATAACACATCTGACATTGAAATCTGGAACCCCGCAAACGAAAGTATTGACAAAGCAGGTAAACAAAATGTCGGTGTAATAACACGCATCGGATTTACTTATGGTAAAATTACTGCAAAGGTTAAACTACCGTCATTATTGAACTCATCAAAGGTATGGAATGGCGTAACGAATGCCATTTGGCTGATTACCCAGGATTTGAGCGACTGGAACAACCGCAGATACAGCCAAAGCGGATATACTCCCAAAAGTAATCCCAATGGTGAAAAAATGCATGCGACCTCTTATTCTGAAATAGATTTTGAAATAATAAAAGCAAGTCCTTATTGGCCGGCTCTTTATTATAAAGACCATGATTTAAAAAAAAGATCAAACCAGTACAACGGGAAAAACAATGACAACATTATTGTAGCATTAACCAATTGGGATCTGGCATGTCATGATCCTGAAAATTTTGACTTCCCCGTTCAATATCTCAATCATGGTGAAAAAAAATACGAAGCCATGCGCTGGGATGAAAAATATCAGGCTTTGACCATCAGAACTCCGGCATTAAATCAGGAACTTTTCGAAGGCAGTTATTATTATTTCCAGATTGAATGGAGACCCAAAGAAATTATATGGAGAATAGGTCCCTCAAAAGATAAAATGCGTGAGGTTGGCTATATGAGCGAAGAAAGCACTAATATTCCCAATAATCAGATGGTTATGATTATTAACCAGGAGTTTCACCTGGCCGAATGGTGGCCTACCCCCGTTTTTGAACAGGATTATATTCCATTTTTGAAGAATAAAAACGTAGGAAAAATTTACGAGATTACTATTGAATAAATGATTGTAAATGGAAAACATTATCAGTCTGTTTGGGTCGAAAAAGATCACATTGTAATTATAAATCAGCAAAAGTTACCTTTTGAATTCGAGCTGCTTAAGCTTTCGAATATTGAATCCACAGCGCCCGTCATCACGGACAGCTCGTATACGGACAGTAACATCCAGATCACGATCACTACGGAGTATACTGACAATACCGCCGTCTACGTCGCGGACGTCCAGGTATCGGATATATCGTATTTGAAAGCGGCTTTTGCGGAGGGTACGTTTGGCCGCAATATCAAGGCGTCGACTTCCGAGATCGCCGAAAGCAGCGGCGCGATCTTCGCGGTGAACGGAGACTACTATGGCTTCCG
>CAZDUU010000211.1:0-4722 GCA_964508675.1 uncultured Bacteroidales bacterium
GTTTTGAAAACTTATATTTGCATAATGCAGTAGATGGAGTGAATATAAGCAGTCCGAATACAACTGATCTTACTTTTGTAAATACTACTATTTATCAGATGAATCAAGATGGGATAGTATTAAATGATAATGCAGGAGACCGGTTTTCATATATTGGAGGTTCAATAACCAACACAGGAAATGTGCCTCCGGGGTGGGGAACTCATGGAATTTATGCTTCAGGTGGTACAGGACATGTTTTTGATGGAATAACCTTTGGCAACAACTCCAATGGTTGGTCACTTAGCTTAAGACGTGGTGGTGTTATTGTACGTAATTGTACATTTATTAACCCAACAGGATCAGGTGCAATAAATAACAATAATGAAGACGAGGGAACAACTAATCCTTACACTGGTTCGCCATCGCATGGACTTACATATTCTATATATCGCAATTATTTTGATATGGATGGACTTACAGCAATATACCAAAGTACAAACAACGACAATGGAATCAATGATCCAAATAATACATGGGCTGTTTTTAACAATACCTTTGTCAGTTCAACACTAAATTTTGGCGGTAGCGGTCTTTCCGAATACTATAATATTTATATACGAAACAATGCATTTGTTGATTGTAGTGTAGTAGTGGAATCACCTAATTCAGGTAAAGTTCATCTTTTGTCGAATAATGGATGGTGGAACTCCGGTACGCCGCAGGGATCATCAAATATTACAACAGATCCGCTTCTTGATACACAAAACAATGTGACTTCTTCAAGCTATATAGATCAGGGTTCAATTATAATAACGCCTAGTCTTTCAATGATTGCCAGTACTACAGATCCCTTAGGATATTGTGATTCAGCACCGGATATTGGAAAGAATGAATCTTGCAGTGGTGTGGTAATTCCCGATTTAATAGGTTACTGGCGTTTTGAAGAACAAAATGGAACCACCGCCGTAGATTCCTCCACATGCTCAAACAATGGCACTATCAATGGACCGGTTTATACTACTACGGGCGTCAATGGGCGGGATCTCACTTTCGATGGTGTAGATGACTATATAGAAGTTCCAAGTAGCACAACCATAAATGGAATAAGCAACGCAATAACCATAATGGGATGGGTAAAACTGACCCAGCTTGGCGTAAGAAACAACATTTTAGAAAGATGGCTGTACGGAACAGGAATCAACAAACGCTCGTACAATCTCTATGTAGAAACTAACGGGAAAATAGTCTTTGGTTTAAGTAGCGATGGTACCAGTTCTAATGCAAAATGGCTGACTTCCAGTGATAGCATAACAGCTGGTGTGTGGACTCACATAGCTGTAACCTCAGATGGAACAACAATGAAAATATACATCAATGGTGTTCTGGATGCAAATACTCTCTCCGCACCGAGTGGAATATACGTTTCAGCAGAAAATGTACATATAGGAAATTGGGAATACAGCAGTGGCTCTTGGGCAAATCCTCTAAAAGGACAAATGGATGATATAAAACTCTATCGTATAGCCCTGACATTTCAACAAATTCAGCAGGCCATTCTTCCAGCCTCAGCCGGCACTATCACAGGAAGCACAAATGTATGCCAGGGACAAACCGTAACTTATACCGTACCCGCTATCACAAATGCGACTTCTTACACATGGACATTACCAACAGGAGCAACAGGAACAAGCACTACTAATAGTATAACAATTGCTTACGGAACCTCAGCTGCTTCGGGAAACATTACTGTTAAAGGTCAAAATTCCTGTGGAACAGGTACCACATCATCATTATCTGTAACCGTTAATTCACTTCCTGCTTCAGCAGGTACTATCACCGGAGATGCAGTAGTGTGTCAGGGACAAAGTGGTGAAATTTATATCGTACCAACCATCGCAAATGCAACTTCCTATGTATGGACATTACCAACAGGAGCTACAGGAACAAGCACTACCAATAGCATAACGGTTACTTACGGAACCTCAGCTACTTCTGGAAACATTACCATAAAAGGCCAGAATACTTGTGGAGACGGAACAAGTTCATCCAAATCAATTACGGTAAACCCACTTCCAGCTTCAGCAGGTGCAACCACCGGAGATGCAGTAGTGTGCCAAGGACAAAGTGCCGTAATCTATACTGTTTCTTCTATTTCAGATGCGACCTCTTATGCATGGACATTACCCACGGGAGCTACAGGAACGAGCACTACCAATAGCATAACGGTTACTTACGGAACCTCAGCTACTTCTGGAAACATTACCGTAAAGGGGAGCAACACTTGTGGAGACGGAACAATTTCTACATTACCTGTAATCGTAAATTCCGTTCCGACAACTCCGACAATAACCCAGGCACAAAACATCTTGACCTCAAGTTCTGTTAGTGGGAACCAATGGTATGATGCCAATGGGATCATCAATGGAGAAACCTCCCAGTCTTATACCGTAACTGTTGATGGTGATTATTACGTAATAGTTACAGAAAACGGTTGCAGTTCAGAAGCTTCGACATCCATTCATGTTATAGTAAGTAGTATTGGTATAAACGACCTCAACGGTTTACAAATTTATCCAAATCCGGTGAAAAATGAACTGAATATTCGTTTAAACAATATTAGTGAACAAGCAGAAATAACAATTATTAACTCTGTAGGTCAAACAGTATATAAAACGTCCATTCAGGATAATGGAATAATAAATACGGAATTTCTGAACAAGGGGGTATATTTTATAAAGATTAAAAGCAGCGAAAAGATCCTTTATAAGAAAATGATTAAGGAGTAATAATTTATAAGAATGGATGATTAATTTAAAGCAAAGAAAAATGAAAACATTTAAATGGACTTTTTTAATTCTTTTTTCCTTATTTACTACAATTTCTTGTAAAAAGGAAACAGAATTATTTATAAATGATGAAAATACAATAACATCTGGAGTGAATAATAATACAACTAATTTTGTATTACCAGATTCTATAGAGATAAAAATAGATTTGCCTAAGTGGGGATGGACAGTACATGATAATATGACCTATTATTGTGCCAAACAATGGGGATTATCCGAAGAGCGTGCAAAAATTATATATAATGCTGCTCATATGCCGGATGTATATGATGTGGAAGGACAAATTCCAGGAACAAATAATTGGCTGCATGGCTGGGTTCAGATTGTTAATGGAGTCTGGGTATGGGGAGCTGCTGATAAAGCGTGCTACAATAATATCCAAGGTAGCGGATGGAATAATGGAAGTAGTTTTTACTATTATTCTGCCGGCAATAAATCTAAAGGTGATTGGTATTTGGGATATGCTTCACATTACCTCGAAGATTGTGGAAATCCATGGCATACAAGTGCAAATATTGTTCAGCAATTGAGTACACATAGTAATTTTGAAGTATGGGTAGATAACAATTGGTCAAGTGGACATGAATTTTATTTAGACGTTATGAATGACCATTATTATTATTCAGTTTCCGACATTAAAGAAGCTGTAAAAGCACTAGCTAAGTACTCTAATTCGCATAATACAACTATTTACAATGCTTATGTGGCATCAGGTAAACCAACTGCTGCAGGGACTGGTAATTCTACTTTGATAAGTGAAACTAGGCAATTGTTAGTGCAATCATCAAGATACGTAAAAGGATTGATAAAATATACTTTAGATAAAAAACAAGCTTGGTAAAGATGACGTTTTAACTCTCAGCCTGAAATCAAAGTATTTCTGTAGATGACTTTTTTATAGCAGAAGTCTGGCAAAAAAACTCCCTTTTGCTCTACAATGCTTATTATGTTTTCAATTACTATCCGATTCGGTTAAGGTATTGGCACCTCCCCACGAAAGTAAAAATCCGGAAGAAAGAGATTCTGCCGGGGCAGATCTTACTGCCTGGTCTTCTGATATGTTTAATCCTTATGATCCTTTTTACTATAAGAGATAACTTTCCCAACGGTTACGGTGTGAGCAAAAAAAGTGGTCACTTATTAGTTTTATCTGGATTTTAAAGGAAATTTTTGGAAATAGCCTTTATCTTTCTGGAACAACGACAGAATAATCGGTGGTAATATTGAAATAAAAGGATTTTACAAGATAAGCAATAAACTTACAATCTATATAGGTGTTGACGGGAATACAAAAGGATGGCTGATTACCAATCCTTAGATAGCAATTTATCTCTTTGTTTTGGGCTAACATATAATAAAAAGTAATATATTTGTGAAAAAAAATAATGAGAACATTTTCTCTTTTTATCATTTTTATACTGATTTTTAAAATAAATAATGCTCAGGAAGATCTTTTAAAATATTATGATGATGGTGGTATTTCAACTTGGAAAAATGCGATATTTACAGGATACTTACAGTACCAACTGAATCTGGAAAACAATGCAAAATCTGAAATCAAAACCGACGAAGAAAAATTCTACGGCTTTGCTTTGCTAAAAGATGTATTGATTCTTGCAGACGACGGGCAGGTAAGTTTTTATAAGGTAAATTAAGATAATCGCTATTGCTTTGTAAGTCGCTTCACTTACTTCAAAATTATAACCTCTTACTTCCTACTTTACCCTTTCAACTTCTATTTTACTATGGAAAACCTCATGGTTTGCTCCTTATACCTAAGCAAGTATAAGCCTGCCGGCAGGGTGCGGATATCCAATGTTTTTTCGTTTTCCTGTTTTATTTCTTGTTCTTTTACTACTAAGCCAAGGTTGTTGAATATGGTTATTTTGCCATT
>CAZDUU010000212.1:0-4716 GCA_964508675.1 uncultured Bacteroidales bacterium
GGGAATGCGATTATTTTCCGCTCAAGTTCTTGTGATTCAAAATTAGATGCGACACAGGAAGGTTCAAAACTGTATCCGTTTTTTTGCGGAAGTACGCGAATATATTTGTCAAATGGAAATGAAAAATAACCACTCTTACTTTTTATGCCGGCATTTATTCTAACATCTCCAATTGGTTTGTTTTGGTACAAAAAGGTTCCAAATACTCTACATTGAGCTTCAAGAAGAGATTTTAGTCTTTCGTGGCTTCCCTTATCATCAGTCAGAATAATGTGAACTGGTCGTAAGTTTAGTTTCCAGAACATTTTCAGCGAAGAATAAAATATAGTGTCACATATATTGTCTCGTTTGTCATACATGATGAAGCTTTGGTAAGGCAATGTTTCTGGGAGCTTTTCAGACAGAGTCCGTATTCTGTACAAGCGGTGAACGTACAGGCTGTTTCGGTCGTTTCTTGTCGAAAGCAGAATTGTCAATGATTTGGATGTTATAAGTTCTTGTTTATTCATCCAAATAGGATGATTTACAGGCAATACGTTTTTTTTATATCCTTTATTACTGATATAACTGTCAATATTTTGAGGTGATAATTTTTCGGATAAAAAAACAAAACGAATCGATGTGTTATGAAATTTGAACAAACTGTCAAGTTCATCCATCCTGTTAATTGTCTTGTATTGCTGATGGCTTATTATACTTGTTTCGCAGAGAAGCGGTTTTTGATTATTACTCCGGGCCAAAATGGAGCTCGAATAGAGTATAGTAATGATAATTAGAACTGTTTTCATGAAGAAGAGATCTTGACTTATGGAAAATTTACATATTATAGTCATTTCGACTTTTCGCTACTTATCTAAATTATTTGTGAAAAAGGTATAGGTCGTTGCAAATATGGCGTTTGTTTTATAGTCAGAGATGTGTTTTTATAGCCAATCAACCCAAGGAGTCTTAAGCTGCCATAAACTGGGTATTTTTATAAAAACAGAGAACAATCAGACCTAAAATTCTGTAGGAACTGCATATGCAAACATCCAGAATCGGCTTAAGATTTTTACTTCGGTCAATGCCATAAAACAGAGCTTTCCATATGTGCCAAGTGATCTGCAAAGATACGATAAATAAAGAAATGAGCCATATCTGCCATCCTAAAGAGCGGTTTCCGACAAAGAGTTATATTCCCAGAGTTATCAATTGTAGGTAGCATCTGTAATTCGTTTAAAGTCGTTTTACAATACTTCGTTGCAGAAGTATTTATGTTGTTGCATATCAAATTAATAGATAGAAAAAAACGATTTGTCGTTTTTTTTCTGCGACTTATATTCTCACGCAAAGGCGCAGAGGGCAAAGCACTCATAAATGATTGAATTACATATATTACGACTTAAGATGCTACAAAGAAAAACCGAAAGTTTTTCTTTGTGACTTTGCGGCTCCCGCGTTGCGGGACAAGTTTTGCGTGAGAAACATATTTTATAACGAATCATTGTTTTATACATCAACTCAAAAATTGTTCATTCGGAGTGGGATTCCTCCTTACCGATCTTCAATTTTAGAAACAACACTAATCTTAATGTAATAGGCAAAAAAACAAAAAAAATGATAATAAAAAGCTTCGTTATGTCATTTGTTATATAGATAATTATAGCCGCAACCATAAATTTGTCCAATAAAACAATCATCATTTTTTAATCAAAATGAATGTTTTTTTTGTGTTGTATGATGTAAGTTGTTGATTATGTTGTTTTTTTTCAATTTAATAGTCAAATAATGCCAGTATGAATAAATTAAAAATTTTAGTGATTATTTTTATCTTCTCAGGATTTCTACATGCGAAAACTAATGAGAAAATTCAATCGGATCACGTCGCAGTCAGAGGTTTAATTAATCGAATATTTCCCAATAAATCGGGCCAGTTTATTATTGAAAATATTTCGGCTGCAAATGGACAAGAAACTTTTGAACTAGATGGAAAAGGAGATAAAATCATTCTTCGAGGAAGTTCGGAAATTGCCCTTTCAAAAGCACTGAACTACTACCTTACAAATTATTGCAAAACATCCGTTTCATGGTATAAAAGTGAGGTGATAGAGGTTCCAAATGTCTTGCCGCCAGTGACCAGTATAACTAGAAAATCATGCCGGTTCGAAAAACGATTCTTTTTGAATTATTGTACGTTTGGGTATACTATGCTGTGGTGGCAATGGGATGATTGGGAAAGATTGATAGACTGGATGGCTCTTAACGGGATTAATATGCGGTTGGCTATAACAGGCCAGGAAGCTATATGGCAAAACGTTTGGCGGAAGTTTGGAATGACAGATAATCAGATTCGAGCCTTTTTTACAGGGCCAAGTCATTTGCCGTGGCAACGAATGGGTAATCTTGATGCGTGGATGGGGCCATTGCCTCAGTCATTTATCAACCATCAATTTGAATTGCAAAAGAAAATTTTAAAGCAGGAGCGCACTTTTGGTATGACTCCCATTTTACCGGCATTTGCCGGGCATATTCCAAGAACAATAAAAGATCGCAATCCGAAAGTAAAGATTACGTCTTTGGGTGCGTATGGCGATACGGGCGAGCAATGCGAAGCGTTTTTTCTTGACCCGATGGAACCTTTGTTTATTCAGATTCAGAAAGAATTTCTAAAGGAGCAGACTAAACAATTTGGAACAGATCATTTATATGGTGCCGATCCTTTTAACGAAATGACACCGCCAAGTTGGGAACCTGAATACTTAGCACAGGTTTCCAAAACAATCTATGGTGGAATGGTGGCGGTTGACAAACAGGCTAAATGGATACAGATGGGATGGACTTTTTATAATGATAGTAAAAACTGGACTGCACCCAGACTGAAGGCAATGTTATCAGCAGTTCCAAATGGCAAAATGATTTTGTTGGATTATTTCTGCGAAAAAGCAGAAATATGGAGAACAACTGATGCTTTTTATGGTCAACCATATGTGTGGTGTTATTTGGGTAATTTTGGAGGAAACACTCAAATTGGCGGCCCTATTATGAAAATCGCGGATAAGTTAGTTAAATGTGAAAAAGACACAACTCATGGAAATCTATATGGGATTGGTTCAACACTCGAGGGATTTGGTAATTCACGTATTGTAAATGAATGGTTGTTTGAATATGCCTGGGATATTGATGCGTCAAATGTTGACAATTGGGCATTTAAGTATGCCAAGACGCGTTGTGGACAAGATGATCCTGTTGCAGAAGAGGCTTATAAGCAACTCATTCATTTGATCCATAATAATAATGTTATGGGATGTGGTCTTGGAAATATTCTACAATCCCGTCCACGATTTACTGGAACGGTAGGGTATACCTGGTATAGTAAAAGTGCTTACAATTACAATGAATTACCGGATATTCTTGCTCAATTTTTAATGTCAGACAAAAAATCCTTAGACAATCCACGATTTAAGAATGACATCGCACAAATAAGTCGTCAGGTGCTTGCAAATTTGGCTGTTGCGGTAAGAGATTCTATTGTCAAAAGTTATAAAGTCAATGACAAAATTAAAATGGAATTTTACATGCAATTCTTTTTGGGAATTATAGATGATGTAGATAAGTTAATGTCCACGAATGCCGATTTTTTACTTGGTAAATGGATCCATGATTCACGTGAATTTGGGAATACCCCGGAGGAAAAAGGTTATTATGAAAAGGATGCAAAAGTATTAATAACTACGTGGGGTACAAAAGGAAATATACTCCGTGATTATGCAGCAAGGGATCTGGCTGGCATGATGACTTCTTTCTATAAAAAACGATGGCTGATGTTTTTTGACAAATTAAGAAATACTCAAAATTTAGATACCTCTTCGGACTTCATTAATACTTTTGAAAATGAAATTTCTGAGTTTGAATGGAATTGGTGTGAGGCAAAAAGTGATTTTGTTACTATTCCCCAAGGTGATCCAGTGGAGATTTCTAAAAATCTGTATGCGAAATATGCAAAGTACTTCCATTTGTTTACAGCATCGCAAGATTAGCAACAAAATTTTTGATTTAATGTAAAACAAATATGTTGCTCCTCGGTGCCCAAGGCTATTGTAGTTGTTTCATTAACATGGAGCTCCATACTACTTCAAACGAAAAAATATTATAGTATGAAAAATACCAGCTAACCTTTTTTTTCTTCGTAAGAGGGTAAATCCTCCGAATGGGTTCCACTCTTCCTGAATTTCTTTATGAACGTATGGAAGCAACTCTTGATTGTCAGGCTCTTGTAAATTATTATTAACCGGTCTATTTTAAAAGAAATTTACGATGATAAATAAATACCTTATTGAAAAAAGCGACTATATTCGTTTTCTCTGTTTATCGATTCTGATTTTTAGTGCAATTGTCAGTTCATTTGCACAGGTCACACTCAATGTGCAAAATAAACCTATTCGTCAAATCATTAAAGTAATAGAAAAAAACACCCAATACAAGTTTTTTTACAATGATGATTTCGCTGCTCTTAACAAAACAGCAACCCTTAATGTTCGTGATGTAACGATTGATGTGGTATTGAAAGTTCTTTTCGACAAAAATGGGATCAGTTGGAATAAGAAAGAAAATAATCTGATAGAACTGACTCCTGCTAATTCAGTAGAAACGGGAGTTGTAGGTTCGCTGCATAATGTATCCGGTAGAGTCACTGACATTTCCAATCAACCTGTACCTGGAGTATCAGTGATAATAAAA
>CAZDUU010000213.1:0-4703 GCA_964508675.1 uncultured Bacteroidales bacterium
ATATGGTTGATAAGGAAATTGGTTACATCAAACTGAACCGCTTTGCGGCAACTACCATGGAGGAATTTCAGAAAGCGATTAAAGATTTGAAAGCAAAAGGAATGAAAGATTTAATTCTTGATTTGGCTGGTAATGGCGGTGGATATCTTAATGCTGCTGTTGATCTGGCTGATGAATTTTTAGATGATAAAAAAATGATTGTTTATACGCAGGGTTTAACCAGTCCGAGAACTGATTATAAAGCAACAGATAAAGGTGATTGGGAAACCGGTCGCTTGGTAGTACTAGTTGACGAAGGTTCTGCTTCAGCCAGTGAAATTGTTTCTGGTGCTGTTCAGGACTGGGACAGAGGCTTAATCGTTGGTCGTCGTACTTTTGGTAAGGGTTTGGTTCAACGTCCGTTTAATCTGAACGATGGCTCTTTGATTCGATTAACTGTTGCCCGGTATTACACACCTTCCGGCCGTTTAATTCAGAAACCATACGAAAAAGGTTTTGATGATTACTCGAAGGAAATTATTAAACGATATAATAGTGGTGAACTTACTAATGCCGATAGTATTCATTTCCCCGATAGTCTGAAATACAAAACCAACCTTTCAAAACGTACAGTTTATGGTGGAGGAGGTATTATGCCCGATATATTTATTCCATTGGATACAAATGCTTTTACAAAATACTACAAACAATTGATGCAGAAAGGGATTATTTATCGCTTCAACCTTCAATATATGGATAAAGAACGCGAAGCATTGAAAAATAAATTCAAAACCTTTGATGAATTTAAAACAAATTTTGAAGTTTCACAGCCAATGCTAGATTCTGTAGCGGCAATGGCAAAAAAAGAAAAAATTGAGTTCACGGATGAAGAAAAAGTTAAAAGCGATAAAGATGTAAAATTAATGATAAAAGCCTTACTTGCCCGCGATATATGGGATAATTCGCAATATTTTGAAGTAATTAATCCAAGCCGCGATGACTATATGAAGGCTATTGAAGCTTTGAAAGATAAAAAATTATATAACAAGAAATTAGGTAAATTATAAAATGCTCGATTGGTTTCAGGCTAACCTTTTTGAGATTTTTGCTGCACTAACAGGTATCATAGCCATTTTCTTTCAGATAAAAGTAAAACCTGTTTATTGGCCGATTAGCATTGTAAATGTTTTGTTGTATATTTTTGTTTTTTTTCAGGCACGTCTTTATGCAGAAATAAGCCTGCAATTATATTATTTAGTGATGAGTATTTACGGATGGATTTTCTGGTCAAAGAAAAAAGAAGACAATCCCATACCTATTACAAGAACGAAAAAGAAGACTTGGCTTGTTGTACTCATTATTGTGCTTCCAGTTTATTTTTCTATGGCATTCCTGTTAAAAAAGTATTCTAACACAGATGTTCCATTTATCGATTCTTTCCTTACCACTTTGAGTTTTATTGCGACTTATCTTCTGGCAAGAAAAAAAATAGAAAATTGGTTGATTTGGATATTTGTCGATTTTTCATCCATCGGACTATATTTTTATAAACATCTGTATGCAACGATTGTATTATTTGCTATTCTGACAGTACTTGCAATTATTGGTTATAAGGAGTGGAAAAAACAGCTTTATGTTGCCGGTTAATACTTTTGTAGTAATTGGACCGGAATCTACCGGCAAAACGACCCTTTGCCAGGAGTTAGCTAAAATTACAGGCGGAGATTGGATTCCTGAGTATGCCAGAACTTATATCGAAAACCTGAAACAGCCATATACTTATGAGGATGTTATCGAGATTGCAAAAAAGCAAATCGAACTGGAAGAAACATATGATAAAGATATTAACTCACTTTTTATAGATACCGATCTGATTATTACTAAAGTTTGGCTCCAACATGTTTATAAAAAAACACCTGAATGGATGGACGAATATCTTAATAAATCATATAGAAAAGCTTATCTGGTTACTTATCCCGATCTTCCGTGGGAATATGATCCTGTCAGGGAGAACCCGATTTTGCGTGAGTTTTTTCTCAATTGGTATATTGAAGAAATAAAGAAACTGGGTTTCCCGTTTTACATCATTAAAGGTATTGGTGAGGAAAGGATAAAAAATGCAATTGCATTTTTAAATTTATAGATTGTTTTAATAGGTTTTTTTGTTTAGATTATTTTAGTTTTTTTGCTTTTAAAACGATTGATTTACATTTTCTTAAGACTTTATTATTTTTTATTGTTTAAAATAGGTAAAAATTAACTTTTATCGTATATTTGCCTGTTTAATGTTGATTTATGAATAGGTTTTTATACTTGATGATACTTTTAGTTATTACTCAAGCATCATATAGTCAGAATGATACAACAGGGATTCCAAAAATTATTGACGTAGGGCAGGCGCAGTTTAAGGTTTTAGATGTAGTTTGGGCTGGTAAAGTAGTTTCATTTTCTTCAGAATATTCATCGAAAGTAAATAGTGCCAATCAGGTTTTAGGTAAGCCCAATGTTTTGCCAACGGGTGGCAGTTCGCCATGTGCCTGGACATATAGCAAAAAAGCTAAAAATGGTGACGAATACATAAGGGTTTCATTTGATAAACCAACAAAAGCGAAACAAATTGCCATTGCCGAAAATTATAAGCCCGGTGCTATTGTAAAAATTACTCTTTATGGTGCAAATAAAGGTGAAGAGCAAGTAGTTTATCAGAATATTCCTAAGTTATCATCAGAACAACAAAGAATATTAAATGTTTTTTTTAGCGAGACTTCTTTTGAAGTTGCTGAAGCTGAAATAAGGCTAAATTCAGAAAAGGTTTCAGATTTTCAGATTGATGCAATAGGAATTACAAATAATCAGGACAGTATAAAGACAAGGATAAATATTCCGGCAAATATGAAATATCTGGCTGAGAAAGAATCTTTGGGGCCTGCAATAAATACAGAATATGATGAGAGGGCACCCATTATTTCGGCGGATTCTAAAGAAATTTTTTTCGACAGAAAAAGTTATCCGCTTAACGTAGGCGGGGTAAGCGACGAAGATGACATCTGGTATTCAAATATTGTAGATGGAAAATGGATGAACGCGATAAATATAGGTTCTCCCCTGAACACAAAAGATAATAATTTTGTTCAATCCATTACACCAGATGGAAACATGATTTTACTTGGAAATGTCTATGTCAAAGAAGGAAGATTGGTTACCTTAAAGCAAGGTGCATCAGTTTCTTATAAAACAAGGACAGGTTGGGGATTCCCTGAAGAACAAAGAATCAAAGATTTTAAAAATATCAGTCAATATGTCAATTATTTTCTTTCGGCAAATGGAAAGTATTTGTTAATGGCCATCGGAGGAGATGATAGTTATGGAAACCTTGATTTGTATGTTAGTTTCAGAACAGGTGAAAACTCATGGTCAAAACCAGTAAATTTAGGACCTGATGTGAATACCGCTGCAAATGACTACAGTCCATTTCTTGCTGCCGATGGGGTTACATTATATTTTTCCACTTCGGGAATAAGTGGTTATGGCAAAGAAGATATTTTTGTTTCGCGTCGTTTGGATGATACTTGGACACACTGGTCAGATCCGATGAACATGGGTAAACCTATCAACTCAGCTGAATCTGATACAAAATTTTCAATTCCGGCATCGGGAAGTTACGCTTACTTTTCGTCAAAAGAAGGCTCGGTTGGTTTAAATGATATTTTCAGGATTTTGCTGCCTGATACAGCTAAACCACAGGCTGTTGCACTATTAAAAGGTAGAATATTAGATGGAACAACTAAAGACCCGGTTGGCGGAGCTGTAATCATTTATAAAAATTATCCTGACGAAGCTATTTTAATTAAGGAAATCAGTGATTCACTTACAGGGAATTTTTCGGTTTATCTGCCTGTAGGAAATAAATTTACGGCTGTGATAAAGGCAGATGGCTATGTTGACGGAAAGCAGTCATTGGATTTAACGTCCATTTATAATTTTACAATTATTGAACAACAGCCGATTTTGATGGTTAAAAAAGCAGCATTTAAAACAATTAAAGGTAAATTAGCCGATAAACTGACAGATAAAGTTTTAGTAGGAGCAAAAGTAACCTTAGTTACTGATTCTGCCAGCGGCAAAGTTTTAGCTGTTACATATACAAACGATAAAGGAGAATATGAGTTTAAACTGGAAAATCTGGAGGATGAAAAACTGTTACTTGTGGTAGAACAGGAAAACTATGAACAGCAGGTTTTAGATTTGGGCGATATAACCAACGAAACTGAAATTCCCCTGGATATTAATCTAGAACCCGAAATTAAACAGGATAAAGTTCTGGAATTTCATAATATTTATTTTGACTACGGTAAAGCAACATTGAAAGATGAATCGAAAGAAGTGCTCGATAGAATTGTTCAGGTTATGAACGAGAATCCTACTTTAGAAATTGAATTAAGCGGACATACTGATTGTAAGTCGAGTGATGAGTACAATTTGGATCTATCACAGCGAAGAGCTGACGCTGCTAAAGAATATATGGTGTCTAAAGGCATTTTAGATTCGAGGATTGCTGCAAAAGGATATGGAGAAACCCGTTTGCTAAACAAATGCAAAGATGGAGTCCCTTGTACAGAAGAAGAACACGCCATTAACAGAAGAATTGAAGTAAAAGTATTAAAAATGTAATTTATGATAAAACAACTTTTTAGCTGTATTTTGATTTTTTCTATTGCTATTCA
>CAZDUU010000214.1:0-4692 GCA_964508675.1 uncultured Bacteroidales bacterium
CAGGTCAATGGCTTTATCGGGCAAATGACGCTCTGTTATATAACGCGCAGAAAGTTCTGCTGCTGCGATGATAGCTTCATCTTTTATTCTGACTTTATGATGTATTTCATAACGTTCTTTCAGGCCTCTTAAAATTGAGACTGAATCAGATACAGAAGGTTCGTCAATAACTACAATCTGAAAACGACGTTCCAAAGCTTTATCCTTTTCAAAATATTTTTGATATTCATTCAAAGTTGTTGCCCCAATGGCTCTTAATTCACCACGAGCCAATGCCGGCTTTAAAATATTAGCTGCATCCATGGCTCCTTCACTTTTACCAGCTCCCACAAGCGTATGGATTTCGTCAATAAAAAGAATAATATCTCCATCAGAGGCAACCACTTCTTTTATAACGGATTTCAGCCTTTCTTCAAATTCACCTTTATACATGGCTCCGGCAATAAGTGCTCCCATATCTAACGAATAAACTTTTTTTGATTTCAGATTTTCGGGAACATCACCTCTGATAATTCTATGAGCCAGACCTTCTACAATGGCTGTTTTACCAACTCCAGGTTCACCGATAAGTATAGGATTATTCTTTGTTCTACGTGATAAAATCCGCAAAACACGGCGAATCTCGTCATCACGGCCAATGACAGGGTCCAGCTTTCCATTTTGAGCCTGCTCATTAAGATTTATCGCAAAACGATTCAGTGCATCGTACGATGATTCGGCCGACTGACTATTCACTTTACTTCCTTTTCTCAGTTCATCAATGCTTTTCTTAATCAAATCCTCATTAAAACCATAATCTTTCATTAATTTAGATACGGCATCGCCTGATTGGAAAATTCCCAAAATAATGTGTTCAATTGCGATAAACTGATCACCCATTTTTGCAGCCGCCTGCTCCGCATTCCTTAATGCTTTGTCAGCAGCCGAAGACAAATAAACCTCAGCCCCCTGAACTTTTGAATAGGATTTTATTATCTGATCCAAAACACGTTCGAAATCATCCAAGGAGATGCCTATCTTACCAAATAAATACTGCGGAATATTTTTTTCTTTTTCAATAATTGATTTTAGCAGATGTCCATTTTCAATAGCCTGATTCTGCTGTTGCTGCGCATAAGCCAAAGAATGCTCAACAACTTCTCTTGATTTAATAGTAAACTTTTCGAAATTCATACTTGAAAATTTTCACTCAGGTTATCAATTTCCAAACCTCACAAATAAAACTGACAATTTGACTTTACATTATTAAGTAAATAAGACTTTTTGTCATTGTTATTATTTTTTTATTAGGTATAAAAATTTTACTTTTGCAAAAGTTTAATTAAACATTTTTACTATGAAAAAACTATTATCATTTATTGTGGCGATAGCTTTTGGTTATTGCACACAAGCACAAACTGTTTTATTTACCGACGATTTTGAATCGGGAACAACAAATTGGACTACTACAGGCAGCTGGGGACTTAATGCAACCCAGTCACATAGTCCTTCACATTCTCTGTCAGAAAGTCCATCAGGAAACTACAGTAATAACTGGAACACATACTGTACAATGGCCAATGGTGTTGACTTATCTACTTATCCCAGTGCAAGTCTATCATTCTGGGGTACCTATAAAATTGAAAGTGGTTTCGATTATATGTATGTTGATGTTTCTACTGACAATTTCACAACTTTCACAACTATAGCAACTTACTCAGGAAATGAAACAGTTGCGTTACCCGCATTTCAGCAATATACTTATGATTTAGGCGGATTCTGCGGAAATTCAAATGTAAAAGTACGTTTTCATTTTTTCAGCGATGGAGGTTATGTTACAGACGGAATGTATATAGACGATTTTACTATTACAGCAAGTACTATTGACAATTCTGCACCACTTATCGTTCATACTCCTGCTCCTTTTTATGAAGGAACTTTAAACAGTAAAGTTGTTGATGCTCAAATTATTGATTTCAGCGGTATTAATTTAACCAATACATACTTAGGTTACATTGTTGATGGTGGAACTATACAACAGGTTTCAGGAACATTGGTAAGCGGAAACAATTATCAGTTCACTATTCCTGCTCAAATACCAGGATCTATGGTAAAATATTTTATCCATGCCGAAGATAGTTATTCGACTCCGAACATTGCTGTTTCTGATACTTTTAAATATGTAGCAGGTAATCATATTATTCAGGATAACGGTGTGGTTGATTATTTTATGCAAATTGGCCCCGGTGTTACTACAGGCCCCAGTGAAGGAGCTGCTGTAAAAATAGCTCTCGGAGGTACTAATTTAGTAGGTATGCTCATTAGAAACTACACTGACGTTGACCATCCTAACGATAGTATGCAAATTCATGTATGGGATGACAATAATGGTGTTCCCGGAAATGATGTAATTACTCCGTTCATGGCATATCCGGCTGCAACTTTAACCAGTACAAGCGAAATGAAATGGATTGATTTACGTCCGTATGCTGCTCAATTAACCAATATTACTGGCACATATCACATCGGTTTTACAGTACCCAGCGGTATTGTTAACATTACAATTTCACAACCCGGTACATATTCACGTTCTTATATTAAAACATCTACCGGCTGGTCAGCAAGTTCAGGAACAGGTGGCGCAAACGATCATCATTTCAGAGCTGTCACTTCATTAAATCAGGATATTGAAGGTCCAAATATTGTAAACAATACTATCCCTGTTCATTGTGAAGCAACCTTAAGTGCTGAAGTTATTAATGCAACAGTTACTGATATGTCTGGCGTAGCAAGCACAACACTTTATTATCAGATTGATAACGGCACAACACAATCAGTTGTTGGCGTTAACCAAAGCGGAAGCTCCTGGAATTATACCATTCCTGCTCAATCAGCCGGTGCATGGGTAAAATACTGGATTGAAGCAACTGACGTAGTTACTCCTACTCCTTTTACTTCTCATACAGATACTTTCTTATATATTAGCGGATTGTATCATACTTTCGATGATAATCAACCCGATGTTTATGTTCCTGCCGGCACAGATGCTCAAAACTATGCAGCAATAGCTGAATTGTTAGATTTAGGAACTTCTTACACACAAGTTACAACTGTTTTAATTCGTAATTATTACAGCTCAAGTGATCCTGCCAGCACACCAAATAATCCTATGAGAATTCATGTATGGAATGACAATGCAGGAGTTCCAGGAACTGAACTTATTACTTCATTCTTAGTTAACTCAGCAGCAAATGCTAGTAACCCTCTAGGATTAACAAAGGTTATTTAAGACCATATGCTGCCCAGCTATCAAACTTAACCGGAAATGTTTATGTAGGTTTCTCTGTTGATTCAGGTTCATGTGCTGTTTTAGGGACTCAGACCGGTACTTATCAACATACATTCGCTAATGACGGAACACAATGGATTCCGGAACAAACGGACGCTCAAATAAGAATCATTACTTCTGCTCTTTCAGTAAACGTTCCTTCTGTTGATTTAAACAATATTATTGATGTATATCCTAACCCAACATCTGATATGGTTAACATCTACATTGATAAATTTGAAAATGCAGTAATCAATGTATATGATATTCAGGGAAAAGTTGTAAAAACTATCAATGTAAACAACTCAAATACATTAATTAATACTTCTGAATGGAATAAAGGCTTATACTTTGTTCAGATCAGTAATAACGCAGGTTTGAGCACACACAAATTAGTTGTAAAATAAAAATTAATTTCTCGTTTTTGATGTAAAAAAGACTGTCTCAAAAAGGCAGTCTTTTTTTTGGCTATGTGCAATTTCTTATTTAAGTTTGGATAAAATATCCTGAAATCGAAATCCATATGAAAACAAAAAAGTTTTTACTTACATTTTTTGCCATTATTATTGGCTTTGCATTAGTTTTTTCTTTGGTTAAAGTATTCAAACCTTCCAAAGTTGAGCTATCAAATTATGAAGAATATGCCGAATACATTAATGCATTTACTTCAGGATATATTTCCAGAAATAGTGAAATAATCATTGAGTTTAACCATAATATTAATCTTAATAAACAGATGGAAGAAGGCCAGCTTCAGGAAATGCTTACTTTTTCACCGTCAATCGAAGGAAAAGTTTATTGGAAAGACGATTACACTTTAGCTTTCAGACCCAATAAACCTCTTCCATATGAACAGGATTATATTGCAACGCTCAAAATCAAAGATATTATTGCAGACGAGAACAAACTAAAAGACTTTGTCTTTTCTTTTTTTGTAATTCCTCAGACATTTTCTATTGACGATTACACGGTAAAAACAATAAATGACGACTATAGTTTAGAGAACATCACGGCTATCTTAAATCTATCTGATAATGAATCGGAAGAAAATCTTAAACCATGTATCAGTGTTAAATTGGGTGGAAAAAGTATTCCATTTAAACTGAGTACAGAGGACCAGCTTAGTTACAAAATACTTATTGATAGTGTCCCCAGGACAACAACTGGTTCAACTCTGGTGATTATTTGCGATGGCAACCCGCTTGGATTTAGTACAAGTATCAACAAAAGCATTGAAGTTCCAGCAATCAGCGATTTCAAAGTTCTGGATTGTATTATACATAAATACCCAGAGCAAAGCATGAGTCTTATATTTTCCGATCCCATTGATGCCAGTCAGGATTTGGGAGGTCTTATCACACTTGCCACCGATCAAATTCTTCGCT
>CAZDUU010000215.1:0-4682 GCA_964508675.1 uncultured Bacteroidales bacterium
GATAAGAGCACAGCAACTTTTTATATTAATTATTTCAGCCGCGAAATAACTTTCGAAGGATACAGCTTTGATTATATTAACTCGTCGCTAAGTTTCTCTCATAAATTCTTAAATAATAGCTTATTACTAACAACAGGTGTCAATAATATCTTCGACAATATTCTTAAGCATGGAAGTTATATTGATTACAGCGGCATAGTTTCTACAAGCAGCCAAAACTTTACTTCGTATTTACCCAAGTTTTTCATTACATTACAATACAAATTCCGACAGGGCGACAGAGGAACAAAAGAAACAGGATCAGGTCAGGGAATGGCAAGATAAGTCTAATTCTTGATTATCTTTTGAGTAAAAAAACTATTGTTTGAACATATTTCTAAGGAATAAATTCCATTCAATAAATGCGAAGCATTTATCCTGTTCCCCGTTATTCTATCCTCTTCTATTAACTCACCTAAAAGATTATAGATTTTATAAGATGCAAAAGTTAAGTCAGATAAACCTATATAAATATCATCTTTTACCGGATTCGGAAAAATCCTAAACTTTTCATTATCTTCTGTATTAATAACAGAAAAACAGTTAAAACAAAACGAAATAGTTGTATCAGTAGTGGAAACCTGGCTGATGGAAATATCGCCTGAAGAAATGTTGTCAGACAAAAAACACCATGGATTAGAAGTGCTGTTAAAAAGAATCCTGCCTGAATTTAACGAAAACGTCGCACTATCTATTAATCCGGTAGTAGTGTCAATCCCGTCAGGTCTATAAACATAAATTTCGTCAGGAGTATTTGGGTAATCGCTATTTCCATATCCTTCGCTTACTGTATTTATTCTGTATATTAACAATCCTTCTGATTTTATTGAACTTTCGTAAACACCATCCCTCTTTCTATACTCAAGAACAAAATATTCAGATGGATTTGAAGATGCTATTTTATAGCAATTATTATTGGGCTCTGTAGATGGAAATAACGTGTATATTCCCGGATCGGTAATTTCAGGAATTTCACTTATCCAACCTGCATATAAATATTTCATATACATTAGCATTGACTCTGAAGGATTTAATGATCTGTCCATAATATCCCAATAGCCTACAGCTCTGAAATTCCTGTAATCTGTGCTATAATGATATAAATCAGGAGCACCCAGCGTATGAAACATCTCATGATTCAATACTCCCACACCTCTCGTCGGGTCATAAAAAAAAGCTTCTAACTGCAAATTAAAATCCCATACCTGTTTGCCGTTGATGTATGCAGTATAATCAAACAATGCCCATCGATGCGGCCATAATAACTCAGCCCAGACATCGACATTCCCTCTTACTATAAAGCAAATATTATCAACATATCCGTCTCCATTCATATCAACTTCTAGATCAGTAGGAATTCCGCTACTTACTTCATTAACAGCATTTGCTAATAAAGATTGTTCTCGAAATTCCCTTTCACTGTAATCCACATATCCATCAGGATTAGTTATTGAATCATACGGCTGATAATAAGCTCTTGGGTTGGGGTCCTGGTATGACAGAACAGTAGAAGTGGAAGAAGGAAATAAATAAGAAGTGATATCTAATTGGTGGTATGACATCTCCTGGTAATATGACTTCATTGAGTTTGCAGCTTGTAATGTTGAATTAAATGTACTGTCGTAATATGAACTATTTTCAGAAAATTCTGTTTCATCACTAAAGCGGATAAAAATCACAATATTATTTATCTGGGAAAAAGATTTCAGGCTTTTAAGATTTTTATTCTGCGATTTTATTCTCATTTGCTGATAAAATGCATTTCTCTTTTCCAGAATCTTATTTTCAGAAAGATCAATACCTTTATCTAACTGCAATTTGGAAGGGTCACATTCACCAACAATAAAATCAGAAGGCACCATATCATTCCCTTGCTTTACAGCATAAACGTAAAATCCATTTTTATTCTTTAAAATAGTATAATTCTGGCTATCATGAAGTCTTTGATGAAATTCATCACCCGAAATGTAGCATTTCAATGTTTTTCCATCGGGCTGTTTAATAGTTACAGGGACATTTTCCAGATAAGCTGCTTTCAAATTAAAAGCAAGCAATGCAATAAAAATGAATAAAATAGCTTTCATAGTATGTTACACATGTTTCTCTGCATGATAAGAAGAACGAACTAAAGCGCCACTTTCGACAAAATCAAATCCTTTTACTTTTGCAATGATTTCTAACTCCTTAAACTCTTCAGAAGAATAGAATTTCAATACCGGCAGATTCTCTTTGGCAGGTTGCAGATATTGACCAATCGTTATTATTTTACATCCTACGTTGAGCAAATCGTCCATGGTTTGGATTATTTCTTCCTTTGTCTCACCCAGGCCCAGCATAATACCACTTTTGGGGGTTACTCCATTTTGTGCAATATAAGCCAGAACTTCCAGACTGCGACGATACTTTGCCACACTACGTACCGAAGGGGTCAATCGTTCTACGGTTTCTAAATTATGCGAAATAATATTCGGATTTGCCCTAAGCACTTTATCAATGTATTCCGTTTTCCCGTGAAAATCAGGAATCAATACTTCGATAGTAGTTAATGGGTTAATTTTTTTGATTGTTTCAATCGTTTTTGCCCAATGCAAGGCTCCTCCGTCCGGCAAATCGTCACGGTCAACACTTGTTATAACGCAATGCTTTAATCTCATATGCCTTATTGATTCCGCAACATGCATGGGTTCATCCTCGTCCGGGGGCAAAGGTTTACCTGTAATCACAGAACAAAATTTGCATGAACGTGTACAAATATCGCCCAGAATCATAAAAGTAGCTGTTCCGGCCTTCCAGCACTCTGCTAAATTGGGACAGTTACCACTCTGGCAAATTGTGTGTAATCCGAATTTTTCAACTGTTTCTTTGGTTTGAAGATATTTTCCTCCTGAGGGGAGTTTAATTTTAGGTTTGTTCGGGTCAATCTGACGTTTCATCATCATCATTCATTAATTGATCGGAATCTCTGTTTTTAACTTTTATTTTTCCAAATCTGTATCCGATATAAAGTGAAACTAAAAAACGATCTTTATTGTCTGTAGCCATTATTTGAACAGGCTTAGCAAAAATATCCAGAATTGCTCCAACTTCCAACGCATTCACAGCTTCCTGCTTTTCGCTAAAAACAAAAGAAAGACCCGCTTTTACAAATCCGCCGGGAATTAATTTGGTCTCATCAACCCCTTTAAAAAACGACGAGCGGCTATAAATATCACTTATCCGATGTATATTGTAATCAAACTGTTTATCGCTTAAATAAATATATTCAATATTATCTACAATGCGGCTACTGTCAACAACCTCATAATAGTTAGGTTTCATAAGTGCCAAGGAAGCACCAAACTCATAATGGTACCTGATTGCGACGCCGCCTTTATCAAAAATGCTGTATATTTCACGTTGCTTTCCAATCCCCGCTCTTAATGCAAACATGGTGTAAAGTTTTCCAAAAACAAATTTCTTCTGATTCTGATAATATGGGTTTTCAACCCTTATTTCTTTAGGGTGTTTTACGTATGCAAAATCAAAATCAATGGTGCGTTTTCTGAATCCATCCAGACGCTTACCACGTTGAAAAGAAAACATAGTCCCATTTGAATTCATCGCTAACAGGAACGAATGTTCATTGGTAGTCATAACTCTCACATCCGGGCTTAGCTCTCCCTGAGCCCATAATTGTGAGTATATCAGAAATAAGCTTAAACCAATTAAAAGCCTTTTCAATACAGTAACTTTTTGCAAACCTACATAATTTATTTAAAAAATACAACGTCATAACTTTCAAAGCAAAAAACACAATATTAAAAAAACACTAACACCTCAAATAATTTGTTAAAATAAACTAAAAGCCACGTCGATTTATTTGAAAGGTTTTAATTATTTCAATTGAAAATGTATTTTTGCAGAAAATATAGAATATATGAAATCTGTCGTTTTTTCGATTTTGTTGATTGCACTTGTTGCTTCTACTGGTTTTTCGCAGGGATATAAAATAAAAGTCAAAGTAAAAGGATTACACGAAAAAGACACTCTTTTACTGGGACATCATTTTGCCGATAAACTTTACGCAGATGATACCGCTTTTGTTGATAAAAGTGGTTCAGGACTTTTTACTAACAAGAAAAAACTTGATGGTGGTTTATATGTTATAATTATTCCAAGCCTTAATCGCAGGTATTTTGAATTTGTAATGGATGATGAACAACAAATCAATCTGGAAACCGATACAACCGATTTTGTAAAAAATATGAAATCTAGCGGATCCGCTGAAAACAAATTATTCTTTGACTGGCAAAAGTATATGGCCGATTTGGAAACTCAAATGAAACCTATACAGGAAAAAATGAAAACCAAAAATAAAGATTCACTTGAATTCTATAGAAACAAGGCCATTGATATAGATAAAAAAAGACAGGAATACTGGAACAATATTATTAAGAATAATCAGAACACATTTTTGGCAAAAGTGCTAAAAGTCCTGACACCTGTTGATATTCCCGAATTCAAATTTCCCGAAAACACTGCTAAAAAAGACTCTCTGCAACGTTTGTATCAATATGTTTACAACAAAGACCACTATTGGGATAATGTCGATTTTTCAGATGACAGACTTTTGCGTACCCAGTTTATTGAACAAAAGCTCAAAG
>CAZDUU010000216.1:0-4680 GCA_964508675.1 uncultured Bacteroidales bacterium
AAAATTTCAAAATCATTATAAAAATTATTGCCTTTTTCTGCATCTCCCTTTACTAAAAAATTGCCGTATTTATCATAAGGTAATTTTAATATTTCTGCTCTGTATTTTGATTGGTGGTATCTTGCTTTTTTTAGAAACCCTGTATGATCAATTTGATCATCTTTTGAATACTGAAGTCCTATCTCATTCATTTTATTAGTGTTTAAATTATACATAATACGAATGAGCCGAAAAAATTATACTAAAAATACTATCTTTTTATTAACAAATTTTCAACATATTAGAAAATGAGACTGTTATGATGTCGTTTTGGTCAAATGCTTAGTTTATATTCCTAAGAAAAACTATTTCTTCAGAAATTTGTTAATTCCTGCAATTCCTGCTTCAATTTCATTTAGTTCTCTCGCTGCATTAAAGCGCACATATTCTTTCCCTTTTGCCGAAAAATGGATTCCGGGGATAATGGCTACTTTTTCCTGTTCGTACAGGTCAATAGCAAATCTGAACCCATCATCATGAGGTTTGGGTAATTTCGCCCAGATAAAATAACCACCGTCAATCTGTGGGATTTCAAAGCCAAATCCTATAAGTGCTTTATGCAGGGTGTCGAACGATTTTTTTAATTTTCCCCTTAATTCGATTACATAATTATTGACAATGCCTTCATCAGAAATATATTCAGCTAAAGCAGTCTGTATGGGGTTGGCTACGCACAATCCTGTATAATCGTGCATGGAACGCATTTTTTTCATATGGTCAGCATGGCAAATAAAGTAGCCCACACGCCAGCCTGTAATGGAGAATATTTTTGAAAAACTGTTCACATAGAAAAGATATGGATTTTTTATATCAACCGGAAGATATGGAGGCTCGGTAAAGTAGAGTTCCCTGTAAACAGCGTCGATAATGATATAAAATTTATGTTTTGCAGATAAATCAATAAGTTTATCTATTTCTGCTTTTGTAAATACTTTTCCCAATGGGTTTCCGGGACTGTTGACGAAAATAAGATTGATTTTATTTTCAGTAATCTGTTTTTCGAGCTGGTGAAAGTCGATGTTTCCGTTATGTAAATAATGAGGAGTGAAATGGTCATTAAAAAAACGGGGAAGGTTATTGTATGATTCATAAACCGGGTCAAAACCAAGGACACTTAATGTTCCGAATTGCTGCTTCAGGTAAAGGTATATCAGTGTAACAGCTTCAGTTGCTCCCTGAACTATGAGCAAATTATCACGGGTTAGCGGAGTTTTTTCTTTGTAATGGTCGCAAATTTTATCCAAAAGTGTAAAATTTCCGATTCCGGGGGCATACTGATGAATATTCGGGTTGGTAGCTATTTCGCTCAATTTTCTTAAAAGTTTTTTAGGAGGTGTAAAGCCCGGAATTCCCTGGGCAAGATTAATCCCGCCGTATTGTTTGACTTTATTGCTGAAAAAGCTTATTAACGATCCCTCTGGTACTTTATATTTGTCTTCCATCATTATGATAATAATTGCCTTACTTTATCCGATATATCTTTGTTGTTTGCTTTTCCGGCAAGCTTTTTCGAAGCCATGCCCATGACTTTTCCCAAATCTGATGCTGTTTTTGCACCTGTTTCATTAATAATAGCCTTGAGCTCAGCTTCCAGCTCTTCAGGGCTCAATGATTTTGGCAAATAAAGTTCAATGACTTTTGCTTCGTTTAATTCTTTTTCTGCCAGTTCAGGACGATTATTGGTTTTATAAAGTTCTGCAGAATCTATTCTTTGTTTGTACTGCTTTTGAACGATTTGTATTTCTTTTTCGTCAGTAAGTTCATGCCCGGTGTTTTCAGTTTTTGCCAAAAGAAATGCAGACTTAATAGCCCTTAATGCATCAAGTTTTTCACGTTCTTTGGCCAACATTGCTTTTTTAATGTCTTCGTTGATTTGTTCAAAAAGTTTTCCCATAGCTGTAATAGTTAAAAATTTCTGTAAAATTAGAAAAAAACGTTATGCGATGTCATTTTTTTTATATATAATACCTATTTAATTAATGATATGGCTCAATATAGTTATATTTTGCCGAATTTAGAATCATTTCAAATAATTTCAGTTGTAAAACAAAACTTGATATGATAAATGTCATGTTTGAGCCTATATGTGGTTTCTACTTTTAACTAAATCAAAAAATTAAGAAAAATAATTTAATGTTAAACTAATAACAGTGTTAATTTACTAACAATTAAACAGGAGGTAAAAACAATGACAGAAGTTCAAGGAATTCTTGAAAAAGTAACAGCCAAGTACGGCAAAGAACGTACGGCTTTAATGCCAGCTTTGCAGGCAATCGTAAGCGAAAAACGCTACTTATCAGACGAAGACATCGTTGAAGTGGCAAAAGAATTCGATTTATCAGCTGCTGAAGTTTATGGTACAGCAACTTTCTACACATTTTTAGATACTGTTCCCCGTGGTCAGTATGTAATACGTGTATGCAAAACTATTGCTTGCCATATGTCAGGTAAAGATGAAATTATCGAAGCTATTTCGAATATGTTGAAAATTAAAGTCGGCGAAACAACCGTTGATAAGAAATTCAGCCTTTTAACAGCTAATTGCTTAGGTTGGTGTCACAAAGGACCCGTTATGCTTGTTAATGACGAAGTGTATCCAGAGTTGACCACACAAAAGGCTATTGAAATCATTCAGTCTTATCAACAAAAATAATGGTGTAACTAAAAAATAATGAACAATGGAAAATAAACTTTTGAAAAAAGTAGATTTAATTTTCTGCCAGACATGTCAGGATGACATTGAAGTAGTAAAAAAAGCCATTAGCCGTAGTGCCGATGATATTATCAATGATTTAATTGATTCAGGTTTAAAAGGCCGTGGTGGTGCTGGTTTTCCTACCGGTTTAAAATGGAAATTTACCAAAAACCAGGATTCAGCTGTTAAATACGTTATTTGCAATGCTGACGAAGGCGAACCCGGAACATTTAAAGACAGAGAAATCTTAGATACAGTTCCTACCAAAGTATTTGCAGGTATGGCTATTTGCGGTTACTGCATCGGTGCTAAAGAAGGTTATATGTATCTTCGTGGTGAATACAACTTTTTATTGAAAAAGTTGAATGCACAATTAGATGATTTCAATGCAAAAATCAAAGCTTCAGGTTTGGATTTTCATATTCAATTACGCAGTGGTAGCGGTGCTTACATTTGTGGTGAAGAAAGTTCTTTGTTTGAAAGCTTAGAAGGTAAACGTGGTGAACCGCGTAATAAACCTCCTTATCCAACAGTTGCTGGTTTTATGTCAAAACCAACCTGTATCAATAATGTTGAGACATTCGTTTACACAGCAATGATTAATCATTTCGGAGTTGCTAAATTCAAAGAATTGGGTACTCAGGATTCTCGCGGATCAAAAGTATTCTCAATCTCTGGTGATACTCCAAAAGCAGGTATTTACGAACTAGAATTAGGTATGTCAGTTGACGAATTTGTAAAAGAATTCGGTGATGGTGATACTAAAGCTGTTCAGGTTGGTGGTGCTTCAGGACATTGCGTTCCTCGTAAAAAGTTTAACGATACCATTATCGGTTTCGAAGGTATTCCAACCGGTGGCTCAATGATGTTGTTCAATAGCAGCCGCTCTATGTATAATGTATTAAAAGATTATCTTGAATTCTTCACAGAAGAATCATGTGGTCAATGTACACCTTGCAGGGTTGGTTGTCAACAACTTTTAAAAGGTATCGAAGCTGTAAAACGCGGTGAACGCCCTGCTTCATATCTTGATGAATTGAAAAAGTTAGCTCTCAGCATGAAAGTTGCTGCTAAATGCGGTTTAGGTCAATCCGTTGCTAATCCTTTCATTTCTATCATTGACAATTTTAAAGAAGAAATTATTTACTAATTAAAAATAATAGGAGAGAAAGTCATGAGTAACTACATGGTTAACCTTAAAATAAATAACATCCCGGTTTCTGTACCGGAAGGCACAACCATTTTGGAAGCTGCCAAGAAATTAAATTTCAGAATTCCCACCTTATGCTATCACGATGATTTAAGTGTTGCTGGTAATTGTCGCGTTTGTGTTGTTGAACAACAGGGCGCTCGCTTATTGCAAGCTGCTTGCGCGGCACCGGTTGCTGAAGGAATGGAAATATTAACCAATAGCAATAAAGTACGTCAGGCACGTAAACATGTTATTGAATTATTACTTTCTGAACACCGCGCTGATTGTACAGAATGCTACAAAAATGGTAATTGCGAATTACAGGATTTAGCTCATGAATATGGTGTTAATCAACACATGTTCATTGACTTAAATCGTAAGAAAAACTACACTATCGACCGTAGTTCACCTTCTATTATTAAAGACGACAGCCGTTGCATTCGTTGCCAGCGTTGTGTTCGTACATGCGAAGAATTACAAGGTGTTTCTGCATTAGCAGTTGCAAATAAAGGTGATCATCAAAAGATTTCTACATTCTTTGAACACCCGATGTTCGAAGTTGTGTGTACCAATTGCGGTCAATGTATCAACCGTTGTCCTACCGGCGCACTTATCGAAAAGAATTATATGGAAGAAGTTTGGGATGCAATCAATGATCCTCCAAAACACGTTGTTGTTCAAACAGCTCCAGCAGTTCGTATCGGTTTAGGCGAAATCTTGGGTTATGAACCAGGCGAACGCGTAACAGGTAAAA